>NZ_DBBF01000007.1:0-22737 GCF_002292065.1 Acinetobacter sp. UBA991
TTTGTAATAATAAGTACTATCCTCAGCTACAGTCGTATCCACGTAATACATGGTTTTAAGATTAGTTGCGATTGGGCTAGGTAAATCAATATCAGCAACACTTGCGAGTGACGTATCAGAACGTATCACATCAAATGAATCAAAATCGCCAAATTGCGCCCACTCTAAGCGTACACCTGACATACATCACCTACGGTCTAAGTTTTATTGATGTGGTTGACAGTGTACCGCCCAAAGCCAAATTAGTATTAGCTAGAGATATATCTGTACCCACAGTTAGATCAGCGGCGACTTCACCTGCACCGTTATAAATCCGTGCCCATGTAGCTGTGCCAGACTTAATAACCGAGCCTGTGTTAGTCGGATGAAATTCAACATAAGTTGGCGTGGTTTCTTTAACGCATGGCTCAGGAAAAGTTAGTGTGACCAGTACATTGTTTGAATCGGCTGCCACTGATGTGTCCGCTGGCTGCACGCCCTCATAAAAAATAACGGTAGCACTTTGGCTACCGCTATCCATAAATTCCGCAAAGGCTTGAATCATGGCAAGCCGAGCTTTGACTGATGTTTTACTCATTTTGGCACCACGTTATCTTGAATGACTGCGTTGAATTGTTTGTTTGCATCAAATGCGACTACAAATGTTTTCATATCTGTAGTTAACCCCATAAAACTATAATCACCGTTTTCTTTTGGTTTTCTAATCGCAATGGGCTGCAAATTAGCCTTACTGTATAAAACCACAGTTGCATTTTGATAGTTTTGACCAAGTTTTTTAACACTGCCTTTTACACTGCCGATTACAGACGTTGGAGTTAATATTGTTGGTTGTAGGTTGTTTGATGACGGCATAACTTTACGAGATACTGGCTTCACTCTAACTCTCCTAAGTAGAAATAAAAACCCCCAATCGAACCAGTGCTCATTGCAATATCTGAAACATACATAGATTTCTCTGATAGAAAATATTGAGTATCACTTTGAGCATTTAAGACTTTTCCAGCATATAAAATATGAGGTAGTTGCCCCCTTAATTTTTTATTAGAATCATAAAAAGGAATTTCAATTGCAGGAGTGGCTGTGCCCGAAAAGACATTGGATGACCCACTATTGAAATCATGCTGTATTGGATATGCGTATGCATGATTATTAAGACCTATTAAGTCCGCAGTAGTATAAAAGCACCCAGTCGTACTATTCCGCATTAATGGCTGATAGCCCACAGCATTTGCCCAGTAACCATATTGATCTCCTTGTAATTGTGATGCGGATTTTTCAGATAGCGTACACATCAAAAACCAATTTTTTGTTATTAGTTCAATATCACTATTAATACAACCAATACCATTTAATATTTTACCAGTGTTACCCACCACCAATTCTGTTAATAAGTAAAATGTAGAACTATCTCCAATTAATGAGAACTTACGAGAACCATTGCTCACAGTCGTGTCATTTGACGTATTAGAGTTATCGGGTGGAGTGCTTCTCGCCCAATACCATCGACTCCATCCACGTACAACCCCTGTCCCCGTACCTGTTATCTTCCAGTTTTTTGCAGGATCGTTTGTATCTAATGGAAGTTGCAAAACATCTGGATTATTAAAATCATCTATATGATCCATATGTGCAAGCAAACCAACCATTGCATACTTTGCGTATGTTGATGTATAGCTATTTGTGCCATCTGAAATCGTTTCATCTACACGGATAAACGGATGCTCTGAGCGTGGATTTTTAGCACGATAAACACGCTTAACATCACCTAAATCGCGAAAAATAATCTCATAACCCAGTGCTGCTAATTTTGCCGTGCCGACTGTGCTAATTGTTTTGCCAGCATGTTCTGCTTTTAAAACAAGCTGTGTGGGCGTTGGTGTGCCTTTGATACGATATTTACCGTTAATTTCTGATGGTGAAAAACCTGTCAATTCAACGATCTGAAATAACAAGGCATTATGTGCTGCATATAAATTCAGGGTAATATCGCCCTGTGCATCAATACTTGCACTCGTTACACTTGTAAAAGGCAAGCCATTCACAAGACAGGTGTCAAGCAAGCGAATCATGTCGCCCCAGTTATTTCCCAAAGTTAAGCCGTTTAAGTGGCTAAAGTATTGAACATCTACATCTGTCGCCATGATTATTTACTCAATAAAAAAGGCTGCGCATGCAGCCCTTTGGGTTAATTATTTAAATATCCCGATCAATATCGCCACGATACATAATCTGGAAGTTGTCACTTAATGTTGTAGGTTCAGATTGCTTCACTGTACGAATACACCAGATCGGGTACATGGCAGCAATGGTATTGAAGCGTAAAACATTGCCATTTGCCCAACCTGCACCCCAGCCCTCTTTTTTAACTTGAAAGTACGGTTCACTGGTGACTGGGTTGATTGGCGCACAGTCATTTGTAGTTGTGCCTGTGCCAATTTGACCCGATACTTCACCGATGATTCTAAAAGTTGAAATATCAGTGAATACCAGCGCCCAACGTTCCTGAATCGCACCCTTGTTTGTAATCTGAATCGGATACAAGGCATCGTTGTAGTTTGCTGACATCGGCGCACCTATTGCTGTGTCAGCCCAAGCGTTATTCCAAGTGCTTTGTGCAAATTTGCTTGTATAGCGACTAAACATATCGCCAACAACCAGCGCTGAACCTACAATCGAGTTGTCCGCATCATAGTTGTGAGTCACAGGCTTGGTTAAAGTAATCTGGCCATTAATCTGTACATCGTTAATCAAACCCATGTCTTGATAACGATATGCTGCCGAAATTGGGGCAACAAGACTATTTAGGGCAAAGTCACCGCTTAACGTCACTCGACCATAGTCATAATCAACCACATACATATCGAACGGAACTTTCACACCGTTACTATCTTCAAGCTCACACCACGAGATGCGCTGATCATCTAATTGATAGGTTTGGCCAGCAACATGGCTTGGCAATTCCTGCTTTTTAGATGAGGCAATAACCCCAATGTCACCCACCCGAAAAATAGGGACACGTCCATCTGCAGGTAAGCGAGTAGCAGACAATCCCAGAATTTCAGAATCAAGAGGAATGTATGTATAGGCAACAGCGTTATAGCGTATGCTCATAGCATCTATCCAGTACGGCGCATTAACCCAAACAGTGTTGCCACCATCCGTATAATCAAGCAAAGGATCGTACCAAGGCTCATTCACAATTTCAGGATGATCAGACTTTTTGGTTTTCTTATAGAAATAAATATCTACAAAGCCTGTTTCGTAGTTAATAGAACCATGTGCCTCATCAGTTTCAATTATGCCTGCCTCATTGGCCGTAAGTGTTAATTGGCCGCCCGCCATTGCTGCTACAACAACAGTTAAAGAACCAGGTCGAATCGGGATTGTTGGCGTGCGGAAACTCACATGATGAATCGGCAACATGTCTGTCGTTGTTGTTAGGGCTTGCAACGTTAATTGGTTATCAACGTTTGATGTCCACGTATCAAACTCGGCAATACCGGTACCATATTGGATTGTGCCAGACTGGGTACCACTGCCTGTTGAGCTATCTACATTTCGATACAGCAGGCCGGTACGATCAATAAACGTATCTGCACCAAGCTTGAATCGCACCGAATTAGATAAAATTTGCTCATCAAATCCTTGTGTCAAATCAAACTTAAGCTTGTCTGCCGTCACCGTAGTTGAACTGCTTCCCGTGCCTGATGTGTCACGATATTTGACTTGAATTGTCGTTGTATCAAATGCTTTTAAAGTAATTTGTGATGGTACAACTTCTGATGTCTGCGGAAGATAAAAGCTCATGATCACCCCGTATAGAAAATGATAGGTGTATACACTGTGGTGTAAATCGTTTTTTGCATTGTGGGTGTGACTTCACAAGCGCCGGTCGCATAAATGATGGTACCCATAACCGTTCCAAAATCATCGACTAGATTTCCAGTGGTTCCGTTGATTGGTACATCATGCAAACTGACTATCCCTTCAGCTGCTGCACCGACTGCTTTTGCCAATGGGATTTCCAAACCTACTGAACTTGGCTGAATTGCAGCACCAGTACCAATAGTAAACATCAACTTGTTATTGGCATCTGGTGAAGAGTTCTTAGTCTGCGATTTACCTTCGCCGTAGTTATACGAGATTGTGAAAACCGTGCTCTTTTGCGGTAATTTCTTTGGAATGATCCGACCTTTACCATTGTTAAACGTCATTGAACCGATTGCATCACCAGTGAATTGGCCAGAACTATTTGTTGTTGCTGTTTTCTCAACGCCGTCCAACATCCATGTCACTGTCGCGCTAGAAATCCCATTATGAAATAACTGAAAATCTAACCCTGCAGGTAATACCGGCAAATCTGCTCTGGCAAAAGTTGTTATCGGACTACCCCATTGCAAAAGAATTGGAGTTCCCACATCAGGCAAGGCACCTGTGGTCAATAACCACGTTCCTGTTGTGTAACTTATTGATCCGCTACCGATAGATTCTGTTGCCGCAACCAATCGCCCTGTTCCATTGTCTTTAAGTACATAGAATTTACCTTGTGACATAAAAGAAATAGAAAGCGCACCAGGTGCAGGAATCGGAGTTAAAACCCCTGTCCAATTAGTACCTTGATTCGCGGCAGTAACAGGTAGTGCAAATGATTCAAACGGTTGAACTGGCGCAGATGCGGGAGTAAATACCACATTGATGATTGCATTGCCTGTACCAATAGCATTGGTCCACACGATACGACCAGTTTGGTAATCAATGGTACCGACTTGAGTGCCAGTTGGATTTCGCAATGTTCCGCCGTTATCAGAAATGGATTGGCCAAAAAGCGTGAACGAAATAGAACCAGGTAAAACACTTGAGCCAAGATATAAAGCCTGCCCTGTGTTTACATTAGTTGTGTACTGAACATTGATTGTTCCTGAGTTACCTGCAACCAATGCTGGATTTTCACTTACGGCATTAAGATCGAGTAACGGCGTTTCAGTCTGCGAAGATGGGATTAACTGAGAAAACATTGTCTTGGCAGGGATTGTAAAACTACCAATGCCCACGTCATCAGCTAGATCCACACTGGCATAATAGATACCAGCATCAGCCACAACAGTTTCTCTAATCGTTGTTGTAGGTTTAGCATTGTTGTACCACTGCGTAGCGGATACACCTACATAATCACGCGCCAAGGGATCTTTAAAACCATAAGTCGCAATCTTATATTCAATATTCGAGTTGTTTACACGTACAAACGCCGTTCTAGTTTCAACACTGGTTAAACGAACGTATTGTGCAAACTCATTTACGGTACCCTCATTCACGACAAGAACAAGAGTGTCACCGACTGAATTCTCGGACTCATTTGTTGCCATGGCAACTTGAATTGCTTTCATAGCTGCATATGCAGTATCAAGTAAAGAACCAACCGCCTGAGCGCCTTTGGCCAGATAACTTTCTACTCGGTTTTGTGCTGAATCACGGGTATCTGTATGTGAACGTGTGCTGAACAATAATGCTGATACGTTCGGATCGTCTGGATTCTTCGAGACAAATACAGTTGAACCCATCAGCGACTCAGTATCATTGTTATTCAATCCTGCGTAGATCTTACGCATCGATACACGGCCCATGGTGCGGTCCAGTTCAGATACATCAGGAAAAAGATTATTACTTTCGCCATCTACAACGACTTGGCCAGAATATTTACCGCCACCGTCTGGTGTATCAGTCAAACGCTCAGACTTGTATAAAATGAGGTTATTTGTTTGTACTGGCATTTAATCCTCCAATAAAAAAACCTCTTACCAAAAAGTAAGAGGCTGTAATAAAAAAACCCTGCTTTCGCAGGGCATTCTTAACTTCAAGTCATCTATGCGATGAATAACTATAAAAATCTAACAACAATTTTTATAGTATCAATAAAATACCATAACTTTTACTATGCTACCCTTTGTTTTTTGGATGCATCATAAATCTTTGAATTATATTAATTAATTTCAAATGATAAATTTATTGGTTTTTTAACAGCTATAGATAGCTTACGACACCTCTAAAAATTTAAGGGTGACTTTGTAATAGTCACCCTCTGAAACTGTTGGTATCCCCTTTACAGGCTCTGCATTAATCGCCCCATCTGCATGATTGAAAATCACATTGAATTGGCGTGTGTCATGTGGATATTCAAAGACCAAAGTAAATTGCTCATTTTGTAAAGCCGACCAGTCTTGAATCACTGATAAAATTGAGCGCTTAATCCATCCCTGATTATCTGGTGGAGTTAATGTGATTGGTCGGCCTGATTTCTTTTTACCTTCCTGAACAATCAATGTCCCGTCCACGGCGAACTCTTGATTTTGTTCAATTGGCTTCCAAGTAAATTCGTCAGACCATAAAAAACCGTCCTCAAGTGGGACGGTTTGATTGGTTAATTTACGTTTAAGTCTCATCACATCCTCTTTTTTGCTTGTTCCAATTGGTTAAAGAAGTCATTCACTAAGTCTTGCTGTGATGGATCACCATTTAACTCAATCACTTTCCCATCGAACTCAAACCGATAAACTTGAGGTTTAGGATTAGGGATATTGATATCGGATGCACTTGGCATTTTCGGTGCTTCAATAGATGGCGCTTTGATATTTGGAACTGAAACCGAGCTACCACCAGATCCAGATTTCTTACTTTCCCAATACGCCAAGGTGTCATCCATTTTTTTAAGTAATGGTGTACTAAAGTCTGTAACAGAACCCATTTTTAAAGCTTGAGAGTAAGCAAACATCATACTGTCTAAAGCGTCTTTCCCTGCCTTCTTAGCCTGACCTGCATCCATACCAGCAGCAGCTAAGCGTTTCTCATAGTCAGCAGCTTTGGCAGCCATATCATCCATCGCTTGACCCATGCCTTTTGCCGTAGAAGCTGATTGTGCTTTACGTTCAGCATCGATCTTCTTCATTGCAGCTTCCCATTCATCAGCCGTGCTTTGCGCCTCTTCACGGGCAACACGGCCTAGATCTCTAAATCCTTGGGATGCCGTACCTCTCGCCGTGTCACCGACTTTATAAAGTTCATCTACAATCTCTTGAGTCGATTTCACAGATGATTTGCCTGTTTCATCGATCTGAGCTTGTAAGCCAACGGATGCGCCTTGAGCCTTGGCATTGGCAATGACAGCTTGATCACCTGATGCTGCAGCCGCTTGCATCACACGTTCATAGGCTTGTTTAAGGCCATCTGAGGTGACTTGTCCGCTTGCTTTCATTGTGTTGAAGTCTGCAATCGCTGAATCTGCAGCAAGCTTTAACTGCTCTTTAGTTTTAACTCCAAGGCGTTCAAATGCTTTACCCACTTCATCGAGATCATCAGGCAATTTGGCAGTAGCTTGCTTGATTGCAAACATGCCCATTTCAACTTGTTTTGTTGAAATGACACCTTGTTTCTCAAACTCTATTAGTTTGGCCTTTGCAACATCGATTTCTGCCTGAGATTTTGCAGTTTCTAACCACTTAGTCCATGCTTGATAAGTCACTTCAGCGGCTTGCTTGCCTTCAGCACCCAATCCTTTTAGGCCTCCAACAAAATCATCAATATTTTGCTTACCCTTAGCAAATTTCTCAGATACACGATTTAAAGTGACATCTAAATCCACGCCTAAGGCTGCAGCCGCCTTTCTAGCCTTGTCTGTTTCATTGCTTGCCTTATTGGCACCAGTTTCAGTAGCCCCCCATGCTGTAACTGCAACTTTCCCTGTTTCCTCTAGTGTGACAATGTAACCCTTAGTTATGAGATCAGCTTGCATAGTGCCATCAATAACACCACCATTTGCTCTAATGGCTGCTTCAGCATATTTTTGAACGGCGGATATCTTTTCTTCTTCGGATGCTATTTTCCCATCTACTTCTGATTTTTGATCAGCAAGCAACTTTTCCAATTTAATTTTTGAGGAGGCAACAGATTCTGCATTCTTTTCGTCTTGAGTTAAACTAATTTGACGGATCGCTTCAACACCGGAAGATTTAAACTCCATTGCGCCATCAGCCGACTTTTTATAGTATTCTTGAGCTTTAACGCTCATTACCTCAAAATCTTTCAGCGCTTGAGCAGATGTATCACCAAACGTAATTTTTGATTTCCAATAACTAAATGCACCTGCAGCATCATAAGCAGCGCCAATAATTAAATTAATGCCGATATTTATTGCCTTAAATCCATCATTCAGGAACCCAAAAGCAACATTTACATATTGAAGTGCTTTAGTAAATCCATTCGTTTTATCAGCTGCTGAGTCAACCCCACTAGAAAAATTAAATATTTGCCCAAGAGCTGTATTGAGCACATCAACTATCGACTCAAAAACGGTTCCAACTGTTGAACCAAGTGATTTAATCGCATCATATGCAGATAACAAGGCTGTTTTAAGCGCTTCAATTGTTGCAGGGTCAATCTTTTTAAGTTGATCACCAAACCATACAAAACCATCGCCAATATCATTTAACAGCACTTCAACAATATCTAAATTGTCTGCAAGCATTGAAAGCCAAGATGCAACTGTTGAGGAAGCTCCGCTTGCTTGATCCATTGATCCAATGACGATTTGCCATTGTGTGGCAATCTTTTGCAAAGCATTTCCAATAGTGTTTGGCAATTCAGCATAAGCTGCTTCAATTGCACCCTTTTGGCTTTCAAGGGCCTTAAGTACACGGTCCGCACCAAGTTCGCCGTTTTCGGCCATTTTACGGAGTTCGCCTGTTGTAACTCCAAGACCTTTAGCCAAAGCCTCTGCAAGACCATAGCCGTTTTCCATCATAGAGTTAAATTCTTCGCCGCGAAGGACCCCACCTTGCATAGCTTGAATAAACTGCGTGACAGCCGCCTCTGCACCCTGAACAGACCCACCGCCTAATTTAATGGCTTGAGTAACTGTTTTGGTTAAATCCAACGCCTGTTGCTGGGTCATCCCCATGTCTTTAGCAACGGTATTCAACTTAGTAAAAAGCTCGGCAGTTGAATCTAAACTTGAATTTGTTGTAAGAGCAATTTGGTGGACACCCGCTATTGCAGTTGTGAAATTTCCTGTTTCTTTGGTTGAGAGTTGTATACGCGCTGAAAGGTTTGCGTAACTATCTGCGGCCTCTGCAAGCTCTTTAGCCCCTAAACCAACACCCAATGCAGCCATAGCGCCAACAAGGGCATTCACGGCGAATTTTGCACCGTTAATACCCTGATCGAATCCAGTAGTGTTTGCACGTAAATTAAGCAAAAAATCTAAGCTATTAGTCGCCATACGCTTTCCTCTAGACGAAAAAAAACCTGCCGGAGCAGGTGTTTGTTAAACATAAACAATACTTTTTTGTTTTGCGTTAACTGATCTTAAATTGGGCAATCACTCGATTTCGTTGTTATCATTTTTTTATCTATAGCGCTACAAGTTATCAAAACACTACCATCGTTTGTACAAACTCTTGCTGTATAGGCTATATCAGAATCAACCAATACGGCTGATTTGTATTGTGTTCCAGCTACAGAAAGTTGTACAGATTGAGCCTTTTGTTTGCATTCATCAAAACCCATGCTTGAAGAAGGTGAAGTATTATATTTTCGAGATTCACGTTCTTTTTCCTCAGCTAATAAACGCTCTTCCCTTAACTTTTCACCCCTCTCCCTCTCTTCTTTATAACTTTTTAACTTTTCTTCCTGTGCAATTAATTCTTGGCTAGCGGTTCCATTTTTTAATGCTCTTTCATCAGAAGCACGGAATGCCATTCCAGAAAACACTGTTAATATTAGCCAAATTACTATGAATACGCTTTTAGCAACTTTCCTATTGAGTAAATTAGATATTTTATTTTGAACTATAGGTAGCAAAAGGAATGCTCCGACTATTGTTAATAGTGCACCTAAAATACTACTGGATATTAATGTAATTCCCCTCAAAATAAGGAAAATCCCAACTACCCAGGAAATAATATTTATCATTTTTTGTGTTTTTAAATTATCCATTCTTATTATCTCACTTGCTACTTACATCAATTTTGAAAATCTTGCCACGACAAATCAGCACCGTATACAAAGACATATCTACCTCATATTTATATTCAGTAGCTGCACAAACAAAGCCATCATTGTTGTAAACAAAATACCGTGGTTTGGATCTCCCCAACTTAGATAACATGCTTTCTTCGGTATCACCTATAAAAACAGCCTCTGTCGATGTTCTTATGGACTTTGTGTCATAAGCAAATGCACTTACAGATAATAAAACAGATAAAGCCCCTACTAATAAGTATTTCATTTAATCAACCAATTGTTATTTATCGCACATAATTTATCAAATGGATGAAATGAAGTCATTCAATTATTATTCATCCAACTGTTTTATATATTTATCCCATCCCTGCTGCTTCGCATTATTGGCCACACGAGTTGCTATTGCATACGATTTGATTTGCTGCCGTTCTAAAGTTTGGGCTTCTTTCAAGTAATGCATAAAAGCGCCGTATGTCATATCCATAATGTCACCATGTCTATGGCCACACTTGACCAAGTAAGCGAATGAATGAAACCAAGTGACCTCTTTTGTTTCTTTTTTTGTCCTATTCTGTATTTTCTCTTTTTTAAAGAACGCTTCATTTACTTCAATGATCTTAAGCACAAGCTCAGCAATGGCTTTGGTTTGCGCTGTATTCTCGATAAATGTTTTAGGGCACAGTGTTGTCACCATAGAGCACAAACCGACCACATTGAGCATCTGAGGCTCGATTAACGGCGTGATTGTTTCTATTGAATAACTTTCTAAAGCATCTTTGATCTTAATTGCATAAACCGAGAATCGCGCCAAGTTTTTTACTTGGATCTGCTTCACTTCAATTTTCTGATCAATAAATTCATGGGGCAATGATTCATTGTTTGCAATAAAAAAGTCATTCATAAAAAAAATCCTAAATGTACAGGCACAAAAAAAGACGCTTATGCGCCCCTGTGCCTGTATTTGTTTGGTTTACGGTGATGCAGGAATATTCACAAAGTGCCCATACAAGCCAAGCTTTGAATCGCTAGCCTTGGAAATATCAGAAAGTGCCTGACCTTGAATTTGATATTGCCCAAGTTCTTCATGAATCAATGGGAAAGTTACCTCAGGCGATTTCTTGGTTCGCCATAACTTCATTGCCACTTTGTTTCCATTCGCCGTATTCACCCCAGCAAAGTAAAGCAGATATTCCTGCTCTAAATCAGATGCGATTGTAGTTTGAGTTACGGCACCAGTTTTGAAATCCATTTTTAATGGCATCGTTAAACCAGTGACATCGACAAATTTAATGGTTCCGAAGGCAGGATCCAAAACATATTTGCTCGGATCTACAGTCACAGGTGATGCAGTTGAGTCTTTAACAACAACATCGGTCAAGTTATAAGCTTCAAGCAAAATCATCTGATTGACCGCAACCGTACCCAAAGATTTACCCGTCACAGTTTCAGATGGGATTTCAAAGTTTTCACCAGAAAGAATGTATTTAATATTCTCTGCATTGGCTTCTTCAATGGTTCCTGAGAAAGTCACGCCAGTCGTTTGAACCATGGTGAAATCGGTTGTTCGTTGCCCTGATGTACTTTCTTGATGCTCAAGAACATCAGCTGTAATTTCGACTTCAAATTCTGGCATATTGCCCAACTCTCGAAGTGCACCAACAACACCATTAACGATCGGGGCTAAATGGAACATACCCTGTAATGAAATATAGTCTTTAGCCATCTACTTTGGCCTCCGTTTTAGTAGGTTTTTTTGCTGTTTCGACTGGCTCAGGCACATGCTCTTTAATGTTGCCTTTGTCTAAATGTTCCTGAATCTCTGAATCAGATAGACCTGCAACAAAATCACCTGGTACGAATCGCCCGATTGGTTTTACTGCTTCATATAGCTTGGACATAGGGACCTCAAAAGCTATTAATTAATTGACACTCGAACAAATACGGCAACCACAATTTGCCCGCTGCGGACATGTGCTGCACACCTGCATTTGCTCTCTTGAATTGTTTGAACCCTGCTATTTGAGGATTAAAACCTTGCATACGCTTTAAGATTTCTTGAATCATCGGACTGGCTGCATTGCGAATCAGCGTTGTATCTTCAAGCTGTGAACCTGCTTCCTCAACACACAAAACAACAAGCCATTGCTGGTAAACAATACTTGCTGAGCCATTGCCGGCTGAATCTCCAACGCGATCATCTACGTATATAACGCTAATAGACGGCGCAACCGCCGTACACTCCAGCATGTCATCTACGGAGAACGGCGTATAAATCGCTTGGATTGAATCAATTCCTTGCAGTCGCTCTTTGATGACTGTCTCCAAAGCAAAATAGTTATCAGGCATTTTTTAAGAGCTCCTCCAAATATTCCTCAATCGCAATCAACATGTTTTGTGCATCATCTTCCGACACACCGAAAATTGGACGCGCAGGAACAAAGATTGATTTACGTTTTACCCAGCCACCCGTTGGGGTTTTAAAGGTCAAATATGGCTTGCTTTTAGCTCTAATGGTTCCGCCGTAATGCATCAGCTTTGCATATAGAACATCAGTGAGAATTGAAACTCCGTTTTTATTAAGCCGGGTTCGGATTGAGTTTAATAATCGTCCCGTATCTCTTAATGTTTGACCCTTCTGAGCGATTGCCCGCCATGACTTCTGCCAAGGTCTGCCATCAGGTGCCACACCTCGCTTAAAACGATCGTGTACACCATCTAGAAGAATATCCCCTAGCTCGTCATATAGATCTTTATGATCACCGGCTTTCGCCTCTACCTTGCGAAGCCAATCCCGAAGCTTTTCCTCACCTTGAAAGTAAAAACCCTGTTTATCTGCCATGATTGCCTCACTTGATGCTTGGCATCTGGTTTAAAACATCATCACTAAAAACACCACCACGGTAAGTTGTGCCTATGGGCATTGTGGCTGGTGATTTAGCTGCTGGTTTAACTTCTTCAGTGGCTGGATTCTTAACTAGTAAAACATTTGTGCCTTTCGAAACGCCCTTTAGATAACTCATCGCATCTTCATACCGTCTGCGGACTTCTTCTGATGCTTTGCTTTTCCAAAGTAAGTATCGGGCAATATCACAGACAAAGATTTTTATATTGTCAGGTGGGTATTCAAGAGGAACGGCATACTTAGCACCAATCCAACCGTCAATAATTGAGCCTGCATCTGCTATTGCAGCTTCAACAGACTCACCCCCCGCCAAATAACGCTCTAACTGTGATACTTCGGTCAGGCTGTAACGCTTCACCATGTCATCACGTGTTGCGTACATGACAGCCACCTTATGTTGTTGATTTAACTTTTACCAATGCTTTTGGCTTCAATACAGTAGGCAATTGGTTTGCTTGAACATGCAAATCAAAACCGCGATCAAAGTCTTTAGTGCGCTGTTTAGCATAGTACGGCAATGCTGAAGTATTCACTGTTTCGTTGAAATCAGCAGGCGCTAATGCAGTGACAAACACGTCCTGAGTACCACGTGGATATGCTGAACCTGTTTTGTTCGCATAAATTGGCGTACCACCAACCGATTGACGATTCACAATGAACTTCAATCCGCCAAATTCAAAACCTGACGTGTTAGAACGCCCTAGCTTTTGTTCAGCAGCAGACCAACCCAAGAACACTTCACGGACGTTCTTATGAGCCACCAAAGCATCATAAAAAGCACGATCCACTTCAACTTCGATTGATGTGTAAATCTCTTGACCTAAAGCATCTTCGATATTGTCAATAACGTCTTGGCACTTAGCAGCAACGTTTGTTGTTGCTGTACCAAGATCAAAATCAACCTCGGTTTGTGCAACACCAAAGTCTGTGAAGTAATTAATAATCGTTGATCCATCAGCATCAACAATAATTCCTTGTTTTGCTTTTAAGCGACGAAACGCAAGTGTTGTATCAATCTTGTTTTTCATTGCTTGTAAACGGTCAAGAACTTTTCCGCTTACGGTTTCAGCAGCAGTGCTACCGAACGCACGCACGCCCATCACATCCGATGCTAAAACCACATCTTCAAGCGGCATGTGTGGAATTGTCCAAGACTTCGCAATGCGAGTACCTGAACTGTTTTTAGGTGCAACACCCCCCCAAGCGGTTGTTGGTACAAGAATATTGCTTTCTGTCATAAACTCAGCAGCAAAGCTGTTTGTTGTGCCAGGAATCGGGCGAAACAATTCAATGTCTGACGGATTACCGATTCGAGTCGGTAAATTTGTAATTGCTAAAGATAACTCTTCTGTACTAAATACTGATTGATCTAATTCCATGTTTTAGCCCCTTTAAGCTGCACGAACTGGTGTGATGTGTAAAGCTTTTAGGCTTGCTAAAGCTTCTGTTTTTTTGGTGTTGCTAAGCCCTGATTTATAAATCAATGAGCCATCTACAAATCGAGCGTCTCGCGCCATAACCACACCGTTTGCAGTTTGCCCTGCACCTGTCACAATACGCTCACCAATAAAGATTCCAGCTGCAACCTCATCAGTTGCGCCACCAAAGATTTGAACCTGATTGTTAGCGTTATATGAAATGACTGTGCCATTTGATAAATCTTGACTTGCTGCAATTACTGCATTTTCACGACTTGGACGATGATTGCCTTCCAATTCCCAAGCAATTACATCACTTACTGCTGAGTGATTATCTGTTACTGTTTGAACCATTTCTGCTTCCCCTTATTTGCGTTGTTTTGCTTGATCTACGAGAGAACCAGCACCAAAAGTTTGTTTTTCATTTCCATCAGATTTCGCTTGATGAGTGAATAGATTGCTTGGGCTGTTATTTGCAGGACTGTTTTTCCCTGAAAACTGGCGCAATTGTTTAACTGTGAATGAAAAACTTGCATCATCCATTGCTGTATATGCCGTTTTATCTTCAGCGCTGAATTGAGTTTTCAATTCTTTTTCTAGTGCTGAAATATCATCATTGCGCTTATCAGCCTTAAACTGCTTTAGTTCATTTAAAGCATTGTCACGCTCGGTTTCCGCCTGTTGCAAAGCGGCTTTTGCTTGTTCTAGTTCGGTCACGTCTGTGTCCTCTTGTGGATTGTTTGGATTGTGACTTGCTGCCACTGCCATTGTGTTTTCATCTGCACCCAAGGCACAAAACGAAACTTCTCTGATACGACCACCACGGAACACTGTGATTGGTCCATGTAATAACTTGCCGTTTACTGTGACGGTGTTGCCTGCCTGAATCTCATCAATGCTTGATGGTTCAATGCGTACTGACATTTGCCACGGAAAGCCGTCATCTGAATCACTTGCTACCTGTGCGCCAAACTCATTACTAAGTAAGATTCCGCTAACAGTTAGACCTGATTCATAGCTGATTGCATGGCTCTCAATTGCGCCTGCACGCTGATAAGACGAATGTTCAAGTAGTGCAGGAATACGACCTTTAATCTGCATTGAATCAAGATCAAAAATGACTTGCTTCCAGTACCAGTGGTCGGTAATCACTTCGCCGCTGTATGCAACACCTGAGAACGTCCGCTTTTTCTTGCCATCTTCCTGAGCATCTACATTTAGCTGCCCAAGTTGAAAGCAATATTGATTTTGCTTTTCTTCGGTTTTTGGCATATTTCACCCATAAAAAAACGACCTTAAAGGTCGCTGTATCTGTTGAAAGGTTTAGTAAAGACTAAATACTGTCTGATTCGCTACGAAATAGCGCGTAGCTTGCTCTTTAGTTCGTTTCAGTATGAGTTGCTCATCCGTATTACTAACGACCTCTAAATTCAAATCAGGAGCCAATAGTGAGCCATTCATGCCGCTAATCTTGCTCAAGTCTAGCGCCACACCCTTTGCATCAAGAATGACGATCTGTTTGCCAACCTTTTGCGCTTGTTTGAACAATGTTGGCGTTTGAATACCAATTACACTCCCCACGGTTAGATTCAAATCATCTAAGCCGCGAATTGAATTACCCGTGAGCTTGCTTGCCGTATTCTTTGCTAATGTGAACAGCCGATTAAAAGCACCTATAACTTTGTCCCAAATGCTTTTGCCCGCTGTTCCATCCTGATCTTTTTGAAGTTCAGCTTGCTTCAGAATTGTCGTCAAAGCATTTTCTTTTTCATCAGCTAAATCTAAAGTGATACGCAAGTCACTCGGTCTGATATTCTGATCCAATCGAACTGCTTTATCGACCATTCCATCAATAATTACTTGCTTCTCATCTGTTAAATCTGAAAGGCTTGTCTTGATAATCTGGTCGGCTTCAGTATCAACTACTGTTTTTTTGCGCAGATCAATGACTTCTGTTTTAGCTTCAGGCGTAATCGTTTTACTTGCTTCTTTCGACTTAAGTATCTCGTTTGGCTGCTTATCATAGTTAGACGGCTGAAAAGCCCAACCAGCGTCAGGCTCAATATTTGGCAAATCCTCATTGGATGTTATTCCTTTTCGGATCGCTTGCTTTTCAGTGATTGCATTAATCGTGCATCGACACCGATACCCATTTGGCGGATACCATTTCTGCCAAAATGGGTCGTCAATGTGTCGAATAACACCATCCAGTGCTAAATGGCTTGGACGAGTTCTTTTGTCGTTGATTGCAAAATATTCAAGATAAGGGCGTTTATCTTTATTCTGTTGCTGATGTAACCACCTACCATGAGCATAAGCATTTTGAATATTGGTTCTAAACACATTGTCTAAATGCGCTTCTGACAACTCAATACCGCTTTCCTCAACCAGTTTTTGAAAGTCTCTAAAAGTACCGCCACTCTCCAAAACCTTATAAGCTGAATCCAATACAGATTGAATCTGATCAAGACCCGCCAAATAGCTCACAGTAGAAGCATATTGGCGTGAATTTAAATCAAGTGCATAGTAGTCGGCAGGCAGTAAAACACCTCTTGATCGAGCAAATGCAATAGCTTGTAAGAGCGTCATATTGTCCATTTAACGCCCCTCTTTTGAATGCATATATCCCAAAACATCAGCAGCGAACAAAGCCCGATCTAACACTTCATTAAACTGTGATTTATCAGCAGTCTTAGCGATGGCAAATAGACTCGTTTGCAATTCTTCAATGCTTTCACTATTCAGAATCAAATCTTTCAGGTCGCTATTTGATAATATCTTGAAGTTTTGATCCGCCAGTTCATCAAGCTCTTGTTGCTCTTGTGTAAGACCCTTAACACTTGCAGCAAAACTGAAAGGCTTGCTTGGAATTGCTTTAAATTGCGGTTGTGGTGTCTGACTTGGTAAAGGCTCTGCCAAATCACCATCTTGCAATCCATACTCACGGATAAAATATTGATTGGTAAATACTGCACCTGCATCTTTGAGCTTAACATCACGCTCAGCTTGATCTTTATTCAGCTGCTTAGACTTTTCACCCAAGATAATTTCATGCTCGCCCCAACTATTTAAGGCACAAAGCGCATCAACAATAGCCTGAAATGTGGGTGTGACTAATCGAATATCCGCATTGAGTTTATCTTTACGCACATTTTCATGCACTTCACCCAGTGCACGGCTCCCTGTGCCATCCGTTCCACTTGTGAGGGTTTGCCCTAAGATTACCTTTTGAATCTGACGAATAATCGTATTGTTAAAGGCTTCAAATGATACGCCTGCACTGCCGCTTGAAGTGACTGCCAAAATCTCAACTTCATCTTCTGCATCAATCGAAATAACACTCTGAGCATGTGCATTGAGTAATGCTTGATTCATGTCATCTGGTTCAGAGTTTTTGCACTTACCTTTTAAAATCGGTGTGCCAAAACGTTCCAAAAACTTCGCCCAGAACTTGAAGCCATTCTTACGAAAGAAATCCAACCAATACACAACGGTGAGTAACGCCTTACCATATGGCTGCTTATAAGTTGCTTTTCGCTGCGTCAAAAAGAATTTAAAAATCTGATCGACTTCCGATTCTTTACCTGATCCATCCTGACGATAAATCAAACGGCCATCATTTTTAGGCTCGAACCATTCCAACGGCTTTTCACCGATCCAGTTTAAACCTATTTGTCCATCATCGGTCTGATCATAGACCGCTTCCAAAACGGAATAGCCGAATAGCAAAGCGTTAATTGATCCCGTTGCAATCTCAACAAACCATTTCTTAATCTCTTGCATTAATAAAATGGCTTCTGGTGTATCACTTGGCTCGATACGAAATGGAGTTGCAAGCAATGCATCAATACGTGTCTCGACCGCTTGCCCAATTTCATCATCATCAAGAAGAATGGCTAAACGATGGCGTTGAATCCCTGCTTTGCGTAAAGTCTCATCTAAATCAAGTTGTTTGCTTAACTTATAAAATTGACTGACAGCTTCTTGAGAATATAAAGGCCCATTAGACAAAGCCTTTTTAGACGCTTTGTCTTCTTTTTTAGACTTTGCCATGTTGATACCTTAGTTAAAATGTACGACTTCCTGCCGTTGCAGGTTTTTTGGGTGTTCTGCCTTTAATTAATGGCTGCAATGCGTATCGAATCGCATCAATATGGTGGTTATACATATCGAGAATAACGGGTAGCACATCACCCGCACGATTGACTTTGTACGAATACAGACGAAATTCCTTAGCTGTTTCAGTACAACGTGGATGAATCACAATCTTTTTGAATTTCTTTAAGTAAGTGATGCCATCTTCAACACTTCCCGCACCTTTTTCTGCTGCTTCAATCTTAAAACCTTGTCGCTTTAAGTAGCTGATTGTTTCAGGTCGTGCTGAATCTGCTCTGATTTTGTGTTCTCTTACACCAGGCACTTCATCGAATAGCTTTGGTAAATGGTCGATTTCACAACCAACCTGATTGACTTCATATTCGACATACAAGACATCATCATGCACCCAGATTTTATTGAGTGTGGTCGGGTCTTTAGCAAATCCCCAGTCAGCACCGTAATAAACATCTACCCAATCAGGCTGCGGCTCAAATTCTTCAATAATGTAATGACCGCTAAACACAAGCGAGTCTGAAAACTCAAGATAAGCGCCACGCCATACATGCTCAAATAAAGCCCATGCGTTCGCATCGCCCGCTTGTTGCATCTGAATTGCACGCTGACGATCCGCCTCGTATTCATCGAGTAGGGTTTTTCCTGCGAATGGATTGTTGTCAATGTTGACCTCAACCACAATGCTACTCTCAGGTGTAAACTCACCTCGCAAGAAGTCATCAATCGGATCGTGTTTTGATTCAGGATTCCATGATGCCCATATTTCAGCACCCTCTGTACGCATCGTTGGACGTAGTAAGCGCAATGACTTATCAGATAATCGATTAGCTTCTTCAATCCATGCGCGTCTAAATCCCTCTAGTGACTTGATCGAATCGGCCGTATGATCTTGCATCCCCTGAAACAAAATCACGCCATCACCGCCAATACGCTTGATTAAGTCACGCTGACAATCAAAGTAATCAGAAAATCCAAGTGCTTTGATCTTATCTTCAATCAATTGCTTTGATGAGAACTTGATAGACTTTTGCACTTCACGAATGCATACAGCACGAAGCTCTTTATCTGCAAAGCAATCCTCAACCAATGCTTCTGCAAAGAAATGTGATTTACCTGAACCACGACCACCATATGCGCCTTTGTAGCGTGATGGTTTTAATAACGGCAATGCCCATCGTGGCGTTTGAATCTCAAGCTCCACAATGTCACTCCTTAGTCAATTACTCGCCTTGTAATGGTTACGTTAATGTCGCCATCGTTGGGACCTGTGTGTTCGATTTTGTCTTTAAACGCCCCAACAGCAATATGCTTACCAAGCAATTCAAGATTCTTAACCTTATCGGGCCATTTGATCTTTTTAAACACACCATCAGCATCGCTTAATTCAAGATTCTCAATGTTAGAAATATATTGCCGCCAAACCTTAGGCCATTCACGCAATGGGAGAATCTTCATTTGATCGTCCATGATGTCTAAGACATCCATCTGGTCAATTTCGACTAGACGCTTTAGAACATAATCGGCGTCGATTTTAGTGCGTTCTTCTCGCTTTGCTTGAGCTTCTGCAATAGCTTTTGCAATGTTAGGTTTTGTGAGGTTTTCGCTTCCAATCTCTTTTGCTGTATTTTCACTATAACCAGCTCGAATTGCGGCTTGCGTAGCATTCAGGTCTATCAGATATTCTTCGACAAACCTTTGCTGTTTAGGCGTTAGGTTCGCCATATCTTTACTCCATCACATATTTAAGATCATCAGGCACAGGCAAAACCAAACCAAATTCTTTCAATGCAAATGCTTCGATTAACTGCAAATAAGTAGTGAACTGTGCTGTATTCATTCGAGTTGTAGAGGTCTCTCGAATAACACCGTTTGCAATCGCTTCAAATTGCTCAGATTCGCTTTGTTTTAATGCGGATATAGCTAAACACATATCGGCGTAATCTTTGTCGTCACGCTTCAATATGCCGATTAGAAACTTCTTCTTAAACTCAAAGTGCAATTGATCTTCGTCATTGCCTGTCTTTCTGTGAATCTCATGAAGCCATTTCCAATATAAGCGGTTTTGAGCTTTCGATCTGTCTCTAGTTTCAGACCTAATCTCAACAACTAACGGCTTATTCTCAAAATTAGCTTGAGTGTAGTTGTTATGCAGATAGTTAATCGTTTTACCAATGTCTGAGTGGTCTTTGATTGTGAACACTGCTGTTTTCATGCTCACCTCAAAATATCTCGTTATTGTCTAAATTCAACATCCGTTCAGTCTTTTCAAGCATCTTGTCGAACCATTCAATCGACTGTGAGCGATTCATCTTTTGAAACTGGTCGTATTCCACATGATGACTTCTGCACAAAGGAATCGTTTTAGAGTCACAAGCTTTCAATCCCATGCCTTTACCGTGACTTGACTGATTACTATGCGCTGCGTCCACTGGTGATCTACCGCATACAACACAAGGCAACTTTCTAATCTCAGCTAATCGCTTTGCATCACGCATACAGTTCATTTCGTAGGTTCTTTGCCCACAGTTTTAATTGAGCAATCTTCTTATCAATCACAACCATTTCATCTCTAGTCATTAATCCACGAGACAAGTTTTGATATTTATCAATCTCCGCTTCATAGCGTTTGAGATTCTTCTTCGCTTCGATTGTGTCCATATACAATCCTGTTTTTAACTTAGATGAAGTGAACAGGGTGTGCCTATCCCATACTGCGCGCGTCACTGTATCAGTTATTCACTTCTCTAAATTAAAAAGCCCCACCGAAGCAGGGCATAAAGAGGAAACTGGATTAAAACAGCCCAGCTATCCAAAATGAACAACTGGGCTGAGTGGTACCGTAGTTTAAGGCTGACTGATGTGTTAAGGGGTCGCCAATCCGCAAGTAAATACTCACCTCTTTAGGTGGTCAATCCAAGGGTAGTGTTTTATCTATCAAAACTCCGCACCACTCTCTCACCCCATTGACCAGATAAGATGCCTATTAACTTAAAGATCCCTAATAGGTAGGACCAGAAACGTAAAAAGCCCGCATAAGCGAGCTTTGGAAACCTTAGAGGGCATCTAATTAATAAAACGCCCATTATAGAAACACTTATACTGAACTGTATACCCTGCTGTCAAGATGATATTTATATGATTACGGGTAAGCTTATTGAACTCCAATCAATCTGATGCTCTTTTACCTGACTATCAGTGACTGAATGCTCATCAAAATGAAATGACTTAGACAACTTGTCTCGGATCTGATTCTCCCACTCTGCAACTATTGACTCTCCAAGTTGCTCATATTTTTGATAACTCTTGATATATGCTGTTTTGGTAATTGTTAGGTGTGCAATGTCTATTTTTTCTTTAAGTGTATATGGTCGCTTTCCAGTGCCCTCACATTTTTGGCAAAACTTGGTGCTAGTTGGATTATTTTTACTATCAAAAATTTCTAGTTTACCTAAGCCCTGGCACGGCGGGCACATGGCTTTTACAAATAAATGGCCTCGCAAAACAACCTCTGACATTGCTTTGGCCACGTTCTCTAAAGATCCTTGTGGATTGTTGGGCTTAAAGTTTTTCTTAATCATTTCCTGGTGAATAATTCTGGCCATTTTGTTACGGACCTTAAAAAACAAAGCTGATTTGATTTCACCATTCTTGAACTCCACTTTTCCAGGCTTATCTTCGATACGGCGTTCAACTTGATAATTAAAGTCATATTTACTGATAAATAATTCGGTCTGCTCCTCTGCAGGTGTGATGATAGCAATTCTCTCAAAATCAACGCGCTCGATGAGTAATTCGGCCCACATCTTTGCGCCAGGTCTTAACAAGGCCATTTCACCAAGTACAATGCTTTTCGTAATTTTCCCTTTACCCTCACTTTGAGCAATAGCAAGACGCAACAACTCCAAAAAATCAAACTTTTCAACTAACATACATTGCGCTCCTACTACTTAAAAAATTTACATGTGAACTGAGTTCCATTAACCCAATACACTTCTTGACCTTTACAAACTTGAACCGTGTTCCATGTATTTACCGCCACAACTACGATGGCGAATATGATGAATGCAATAATTAACAACCAATCGTTATTTTTCTGTCTCATTTCAACCGTCCATAAACAAGCATTGCTGCATCTCGGCTGTGCTCACTTGTTCTGCCTACCCAGCCAGTTATTTTTTTAAAATATGCATCTTTGGTTTTTGTCATGTTTGCTGCAGGGTGTACCAAATCAAATTTGATACCCTGCTCTTTACAGAATTGCTCCCATATACTGCAGTCACGTTTAACAGATCC
>NZ_DBBF01000021.1:0-208989 GCF_002292065.1 Acinetobacter sp. UBA991
TTTTTTATGGCGTGGAATTTTATATACTGGTTGTTTTAAGGGCTTTCTGATATGACTTGGATCGTAGTACAAAGCTTTTCATTTCCCTATGAAGCTCAAATTGCTAAAACTCAGTTAGAAGCAGCTGAAATTCCTGCGCGTATTGAAAATGAACATACCATTAATATGGATTGGCTTTACTCCAATGCTTTAGGTGGTGTGCGATTGTTAGTTCCTGAAAGCTATGCAGAAGAAGCTAAGGCATTACTTGCTCAAGATTTTAGCCAAGACTTAGAACAACAATTTGGAGCAAGTGAAAGCTGTCCTAAGTGTGGCAGTATCGATATACAACCTTATACAGAAGGTAAACGCCCCGCTTATGTAGTTTTCTTATTGCTTGGTTTTCCACTCTTTTCGTATGAAAATGGAATGAGGTGTCGACAATGCCAATATTTTTGGACCTGAGCATGCCTAGACTTAAGATATGAAGTCAACAATTGATCAACAGAACATCATTTGAATTAAAAAAGTAATAAGATAAAACAATATAAAATTAAAAAAGGAAAATAAGATGGAATATAAAGGAAGTTGTCATTGTGGAAAAATCACTTTTGTTGCACAAGGTGATTTGACTGAAGCAATGTCGTGTAACTGCTCGATCTGCCAAAGAAAAGGTTCTTTATTGTGGTTCTTACCGACAGATAAAGTTGATATCTCAGTTCAAGAAGATGTTTTAACTCGTTACCAATTTAATAAGCATGTGATCGACCATCATTTTTGTAAGATCTGTGGTATTCATCCTTATGCAACAGGTATTGATCCGCAAGGGAATCAGATGTATGCCATTAATATTAGATGTATCGAAAATTTAGATTTGGAAAGCATCAAAATCAATCACTTTGATGGCCGTTCGGTTTAACACTCAAATTCAGAGAATAAAAATGACCAAGAAAAAACAGCTAAATGCTGAACAGACGATTGTGTTGTTCGAGATATTAAAAAAGCGTTTTGAAGCCAATATGCATCGGCATCATGAGGTGAATTGGGGGGATATCGAGGAACAGTTGAAACAGCAACCTGAAAAGCTATGGGTATTGAATCAGATGGAAGAGACTGGAGGGGAGCCAGATATCGTTTCGCTTGATTCTGAACCAAGTGAGATCATCTTTTATGATTGTGCCGTAGAAACACCAAAAGGGCGTAGGAGTCTTTGTTATGATCGCGCTGCTTTAGATGCACGTAAAGAACATAAGCCTGAAAACAATGCGGTCGATGTAGCCGAAGCCATGGGAATTGAATTGCTCACAGAAGAGCAATATAGGCAGTTACAGTCGATTGAGCATTTTGATTTAAAAACCTCGAGCTGGGTCAGAACTCCAGAAGATGTACGCAAATTGGGCGGTGCAATTTTTTGTGATAGTCGTTATGGCCGCGTCTTTACCTATCACAATGGTGCTCAATCCTATTATGCGACCCGTGGATTTCGTGGCCGATTAAAATTATAGTTTTATAATTCGAACTTGCTTTTGGCATGTTTTTTTAAGCTTTGATTTTGCCAAGCGCTTGCTTGGTTTTTCTGATTTTGCTACTTTAGTGTTCATTCAATAAACAATGATCAATAATTGCTAGGAAGCAGAATATGCACCTTAATCCTTTGTACTACAACGAGCAGCATCTTGAATTTGCCAAGAGCATTCGACGTTTTGTTGAAAAAGAAATTTCGCCTTTTATCAATGAATGGGATGAAAGTGAAACCTTTCCGCGAGAGCTCTATAAAAAAGCCGCAGATATTGGTTTGTTGGGATTAGGTTTTGAAGAGCAGTATGGGGGAATTGCGGGAACAGATGCATTTTATACCTTGTTATCTTCGATTGAGATTGCAAAATGTGCTTCGGGTGGCTTAGCGGCTTCGTTACTGTCACATACCATTGGTGCGCCACCAATCCAGCACTTTGCCAACGAAGAGGTTAAAGCTCAAGTACTGCCTCAGATTTTGTCAGGTGAAAAAATCTCGGCATTGGCGATTACTGAGCCAGGCGGTGGGTCAGATGTAGCTTCGCTTAAAACCAAGGCAGTACGTGAGGGTGATTATTTTCTGGTGAGTGGTGAAAAGACCTTTATCACTTCAGGGATGCGAGCAGATTATTATTCAGTGGCAGTGCGTACTGATCCAAATGCCAAAGGGGCAAATGGTATTTCAATGCTTCTCATAGATGCGCATAGTGCAGGGATCAGTAAAACCAAACTGGATAAGATGGGATGGTGGGCATCTGATACGGCACACCTGCATTTTGACAATGTTAAAGTGCCTGTCAGCCATTTATTGGGTCCTGAAAATATGGGCTTTCTGGTGATTATGAATAACTTCAATATGGAGCGTTTTTTCCTTGCTGCCAGTAGTTATGGTTTTGCCTTGACTTGCTATGAAGAGGCATTGGATTGGGCACAACAACGCCAAACCTTTGGTAAGCGTCTGGTTGATCATCAGGTGATGCGTCATAAGTTAGTGGATATGGCCACGCGACTGACTGCAACGCGTGCTTTACTCGAGGATACCGCTTATCGTTTAGGCAAACCTGAATTGCAGGGTAGTGAACTGATTGCCCAGATTTGTATGCTGAAGAATGTTGCCACTCAAACTATGCAATTCTGTGCCGATGCTGCGGTACAAACACTCGGGGGCATGGGCTTTATGCGTGGTACTAAGTCCGAGCGGATCTATCGTGAAGTGAAGGTGAATATGATTGGCGGTGGTGCAGAAGAAATTATGAAGGATTTAATTAGTAAACAGTTGGGCTATTAAAACTGTTTCAAACATCATTCAAAGTGCGGTCAAAACACCGCACTTTTTCCGGTTTAAAATTTATTCTAGTTCAGCCAACTCTTCTAAAGAAATCTGACGGATTTCAAAGATAGGTTGTTTCAGAAATGAGTTCAGTGCTTTGATATCAATAAATTTTATGTTGTCGAGTGCAATACCTTCGATACTATCTTTTTCAGCATCATAGCGAATATCTGAAGTCTGTTCGATAAACTGTTTCAATAATAATGGACTATCACTTAACTCTGAAAGTGGTTTGTTCATCAAGGCTTCGAACTCATAGTCCATCGCATAAATATTGGATTCCCAAGATACATCACTAAAATTCTCATCTTGACTAGAGACAATGCTGCCAGTCTCATAGCCAGAGAAATAGTCTTCTTCTGAATTGATCCAAAGTACATAGCAAGGTTGTGTCGCATCGATTTCTAAGAGTTGATACCAGACGATACCTGAAATTTGGGCAAATTCGAAAGCATCATCTTCATTCAACTTTGGAATTTCACCATCTTCGATATCAAACTTTTTGCCTGTTTTTTCTAATACCAAAGCTTCAAGTTTTTCGTAGATTTCATCATTTACTTCGCCATTGCCGATGTCATAGTTACAGAGTTCATCATAATATAAGCCCTCAACAACTAAGGTTTTATAGGCCTTTTCTGCTTCAACTTTATCTGTATAAATCTGTTTGATTGCCCCAGTAGAAACGCAGTTGGTCAGATGCCATTCGTCATTATAGGCAAAGTCATTTTGACGAATCACGTATTGGATATTGCTCATTTTTATTTCCCCTTAAGTTAAGCAATTTTAGTTTTTAATTCTTGCAGCTTAGCTGCACTAGGCGGCACAGTCATGCCATTGTCCATCCAGAGTTCAAAACGCATCGGATTAAAAAAGAAATCGGGACGAATATCAAAATCAATAAATTTGGCTTCACCTTTTCCCATCATCGGAAGAATGGTATTGATAAACCAACTATTGTGGGTGATCAGTAACGACTTTAATTGTCCCGTCACCGATAAAGGAGAGAGTAGTGTTGCTGATAGCTTTGGGTCGTCAATCACATCAGCATGGAATTTCTCTAGGCGTTTTGCTAACCCATCTGTAGGGATATCCTGCATCGCTGCAACAAAATCGCCTAAAGTTGGAATAAAGCGGTGATGGAAATCAACCAATAGGTGATCTTTTTCACACAGGTCTTTCACTTCAATGCTATTTCCTGCACTATTTTCAAAGTGATGTCCAAAGATCGGGATAATGACTTCCTGAACACCCCAAAAGGTATGCAAGATACGATGGCGATTGTCGGTACACAACATTTTGGTGCTGTCGATTAGAGCATGAATATCAATATAATCTTCAAGCTCGCCCCCACGACGTTTCACCGAAATATTGGCATGTTGTACTGGATTCATTTTCACGAATTCTTATAATCATTTGATGTTTAAGAACAATAGCAGCTTTCTGATACAACGAATATAGATAAATAGACGTGAGCGATAAGCTGTGTCGTGCTTAAATTAGAATCAATTTTTTAAAATGCCTGATATTTTTTATCAGTCCAATCGGCATTTAAAATTGCCCAACGCTCATGATCTTTCCATTCTTTTCCACCAACACGCAGGTATTGGCGAGAAAACCCTTCTTTTATAAAACCTGCATTTGCGACAAGGCGAATAGAGGACATATTGTCTGGTTGGATATTGGCTTCTAGTCGATGCAGATTCAGTGTTTGAAATGCTTCGTGTAAAACCAGTTGCAGCCCTTGTCGCATATAGCCTTGTCCGGCATAAGGAGAAAAGGCTTCATAACCCAAGTAAGCAGAATGGAAGTAACCTCGAACGATATTGGAGATATTAAAGGTGCCAACAATGGCATGATTTTCTTTCAAGCAGACAAAGTAACGATGTTCTTGTGCGAGATATTGTTGAAAGTCTGTTGGTGGATAAGTCCAAGGTTGATGCAGTTGAATACTCTTTTGGTAGGCAAGTTTGATTTCAGTTAAATCGCTGGGTTGAGGCTTACGCAAATAGATATACGGCATTCTCTTCTTTCTGCAGTTGGCTTATTCGTATTGCTTTAATTCATTTTCTAATTCTTCTTTTAAGTCGAGTGGATCTATAATCCAAACAGAAATATCTAAATTTGGTAGTACCCCAATTTTTATACCATCATCATTTAGATTCTGTAACCATTTTTCGATAAAATTATTCAGATCGACTTTAGTTGGTGTGAAAGAAGGATAAATTTCACGGAAGGAGGTCGCGTAGTCAGCATGTGGCCATACAGGTAAGTATTCTAAATTTTCTTGGGGTGTAAGGATAAGATAATTTGTATGTTCATCTTCTAATATCCAGAGTTCTTCCCAGTCACATACTTTTGAAACAAAATGCTCGTAACGTTGTTTAGTCGTTAAAGAAAATATATTTTCAATTTGTTTAGGATGCATTCGATAACTCATTATTTCACCGCCATTTCCCAAACCATTTCAGTCAACTCATCAATTTTGACTTTACCCTCAGGTCTGTACCACGTCACCGTCCAAGAAATCGAGCCACCAAGCAAACGACGCCAAATAAACGCATCGTGTTTCACTTTGCCTTGAGCACGTAATTTTTCAATCACATCCAGCCAGACTTGCTCATATTCATTACGCATTTTCAGCAGGTAATCTTGTTTTTCTTTAGAAAGGGCAAACCATTCGTGTACCAATACCGCCATAGCTGCACCAGTATCGCCAGCAATGGAAAGTAATTCAGCTTTGATGAGATGGCGTAATTGTTGTTCAGGAACGGTTGAGCGTTCAGCTGCTTCTTTTAAACGGGCAAAGTTATAAATGATAGTTTGTTCCATCACAGTCGCCAGAATTTCATCCTTGCTTTTAAAGTGATGAAACAGGCTTCCTGATTGAATGCCAATAAATTCACCAAGTTGACGAACCGTGGTTTTGTCATAACCTTGCTTATAAAACAGATAGGCAGCACCTTGCAGTAAACGTCCACGTGGACTGTCATCAAAACAAACAATCTTGGGTATTTGCTCAATTGAGGTTGCGATCATGCCTATCCGTCTATCCCGTTTAATCCAAAGTCTATTGTAACAAAAATCATTTGATGCATTGTCTTATCTTTTTATAACAAGCATTTGCTTGAGTTTGTCTATTTTTGCCAATACAGCATAGCATTATGTACTTTACAAACCAAGCACTTGCTTGGTAATGTTAAGGCGTTTTTAGCAATAACAATGAGAAAGCGCATGACAACTGTCAAACAGGATGACCAGAGGGTAGTCAAAATCGGGTGTGCATCAGGCTTCTGGGGCGATACCAACACTGCTGCATTTCAGTTGGTGCATCTGAGTGATATTGATTATTTGGTCTTTGATTATCTGTCAGAAATCACCATGTCGATTATGGCGAAAGCGATGATGATTGATCCAAGTCATGGTTATGCTTTGGATTTTGTCAGTCGAGTCATGGCACCCCTGATCAATAAAATTGCTGAGAAAAAAATAAAAGTGATCAGCAATGCGGGTGGGGTAAATCCTTTGGCTTGCCGTGATGCCCTACAAAAAATTATTGATGAAAAAGGCTTGGATTTAAAAGTTGCAGTGGTTTTGGGTGATGATGTATTACCCAAGCAGGCTGAATTACTCACCCAGAATGTTAAGGAAATGTTTAATGCTGAAGCCTTACCCGCACATGTTGCCAGTAGTAATGCCTATCTCGGTGCTGTTGCGATTCGTGATGCGCTCGACTTAGGGGCAGATATCGTAATTACAGGCCGTGTGGTCGATTCGGCGGTTGTACTGGCACCTTTGCTGCATGAATACAAATGGTCACTCGATGATTATGACAAGCTGGCACAAGGCTCATTGGCAGGACATGTGATTGAATGCGGTGCACAATGTACAGGTGGAAACTTTACCGATTGGCGCCTAGTTCAAGGTTTTGACAATATGGGCTTTCCGATCGTAGAAGTCAGCGCTGATGCTTCATTTATCGTAACCAAGCCGAAAGGGACAGGTGGCCTCGTTTCAACTGCAACCGTAGCAGAGCAGATTGTCTATGAAATTGGCAATCCGCAAGCCTATCTTTTACCTGATGTGAGTGCTGATTTTAGCCAAGTGCATTTAGAGCAGGTGGGCGAACATCGAGTCAGAGTGACGGGTGCCACAGGTCGTGCACCGACCCAGCAATATAAAGTCAGTGCCACCTATGCTGATGGTTATCGTGTCTTGGTCAGTTTTTTGATTGCAGGTCGTGAAGCGCCAGAAAAAGCTCAAGTGATTGCCGATGCCATTATCAACAAATGTGAACGCGTTTTGGCACTGCGTTCAGTTCCTCCTTTTATTGAAAAGTCAGTTGAGATTCTTGGCATTGAAAGCACTTATGGCTCACATGCTCGAATCAAGGACAGCCGTGAGGTGGTGGTTAAAATCGCTGTTAAACACCTGTTTAAAGAAGCCTGTATGTTCTTTGCTTCGGAAATTGCTCAAGCTTCAACAGGCATGGCACCTGCATTGGCAGGTATTGTTGGAGGTCGACCTAAGGCATCCGCTGTGGTGAAGCTGTTCTCGTTCCTGATTGATAAAGATCAATTAAAAGTAGGAGTCGATTTTGCAGGACAGCGTTATCCCGTTCAGATCCCCGTTGGACAATCTTCACAGGATTATGTGCAGCATCTCGTTGGTGACGTAGCCGTATACCAAGGTGATGAGGTTGAAGTTCCTCTCGTTGAAGTTGCACATGCACGCAGTGGAGATAAGGGCAATCACAGCAATATTGGGGTGATCGCGCGTAAGGCTGAATATTTGCCATGGATTCGCGCTGCATTAACCGAAGCTAATGTCGCAGCGTATATGCAGCATGTTCTAGATCCTGAAAAATCAAAAGTGATTCGTTATGAAATGCCAGCCATGCATGCACTGAATTTCATGTTGGAAAATGCATTGGGTGGTGGTGGGATTGCCAGCTTGCGGATCGATCCACAAGGGAAGGCTTTTGCTCAGCAACTATTAGATATGCCGGTGAAAGTGCCCGCACAATTGTTAGAAAAATATTAAGGATATAAAGATGAGTTATCAATCAATTTTCAGGGCAGATGCATTTGCTGACAAAGTGGTGATCGTCACAGGTGGTGGTTCTGGTATTGGCCGTTGTACTGCACATGAATTGGCTTCTTTAGGCGCACAAGTGGTGATTACAGGGCGAAAAGTTGAAAAACTGGAAAAAGTCAGCCAAGAAATTCTGGAAGATGGAGGCAAAGTCCATTTCATCGTCTGTGATAACCGTGATGAAGAACAAGTTAAAAACATGATTGCTGAAGTGTTGGAAAAATTTGGAAAGCTCGATGGTTTAGTCAATAACGCTGGGGGACAATTTCCTTCTGCATTAGAGAATATTTCTGCCAATGGTTTTGATGCCGTGGTCCGTAATAACCTACATTCTACCTTTTACTTGATGCGTGAAGCTTATAACCAGTGGATGGCAAAGCATGGTGGTAGCATTGTTAATATGACTGCCGATATGTGGGGAGGTATGCCGGGAATGGGGCATTCAGGCGCAGCACGTTCGGGTGTTGATAACCTGACCAAAACTGCTTCAGTAGAATGGGGTAAATCTGGGGTACGTGTTAATGCAGTTGCACCGGGCTGGATTATTTCTTCGGGCATGGATAACTATAGTGGTGATTTTGCCAAAGTCATTATTCCAAGTTTAGCGAGTAATGTTCCATTAAAACGGATGGGCACCGAGTCAGAAATCTCTTCAGCGATTTGCTATTTACTTTCAGATGCTGCTGCTTTTGTATCTGGTGTCACCCTGCGTATTGATGGGGCAGCTTCACAAGGTACACGCATGTACCCACTGGCAGATGCGACCAATAATGAAGCCTTTAATGGTTTCCATCGTGCTTTTATTCCTGACATATTCAAAACAGATGGAGAATAAACATGAGTATTCTTCGATCTGAAATTACGGTGGGTAGTGAACAATACCAGCAAAATCGAGAGGCATTATTAGCGCAGTTGGCTGAAGTGCGTGCGGTGCAGCAAAAAAGCATCGATAAATCTTATGCGGCAAAACCCAAGTTTGATAAGAAAGGCAAAATCTTGCCGCATGAGCGTATTCGGTTGCTGTTAGATGCCGATTCACCTTTTGTCGAGTTATGTGGCTTAGTTGGCTACAACATGCATGACGATAAAGATGGTTCCGAAGCTGGCGGTGGTGTGATTGCAGGCATTGGTTTTGTCAGCGGTGTACGTGCGCTGGTTTCTGCCAGTAACAGCGCGATCAAAGGTGGCACCATGTCACCGATGGGGGTGCATAAAACCTTGCGCCTGCAAAAGATCGCTTTAGAACAAAAATTACCGATGGTGACTTTGACCGAAAGTGGTGGTGCAAACCTGAACTATGCGGCTGAAGTATTTACCTATGGCGGTATGACTTTTGCCAATCAGGCACGCTTATCTGCAGCAGGGATTCCGCAAGTTGCAGTAGTACATGGTAATGCAACCGCTGGAGGCGCTTATCAACCGGGTTTGTCTGATTATGTGATTGCGGTGCGCAAGCAAACAGAAATGTTATTGGCTGGCCCACCGCTGTTATTGGCAGCAACAGGGGAAGTGGCAACTGCGGAAGAACTGGGCGGTGCAGAAATGCATACCCAAGTGTCAGGTGTGGCGGAATATTTAGCTGAAAATGATGCTGATGGGATTCGCTTGGCGCGTGAGATTTTTGAGCATCTGAATTGGAAAGAACAAACCGCACAATCCAATCAGAATTATAAAGAGCCGCGTTATGCTGCTGACGAGCTATTAGGTATTGTTCCGCAAGATCCAAAGCAACCTTTTGATATGAAAGAGATCATTGCACGGATTATTGATGATTCAGATTTTCTCGAATTTAAACAAGAATATGATGCCTTAACCGTATGTGGTTGGGCCAAAGTGGGTGGACAACATATTGGTATTATTACTAATAATGGTCCGATTACCCCACAAGGGGCGGCTAAAGCAGCGCAGTTTATTCATCTGTGTGAGCAGACCCAACGACCGCTTTTATTCCTGCATAACACCACCGGTTTTATGGTCGGAACCGATGCAGAGCAGAACGGGATTATTAAACATGGTTCCAAGCTGATCCAAGCGGTTGCCAATGCGACAGTACCCAAGATTTCGATTGTGGTGGCAGGCTCTTATGGCGCGGGTAACTATGCCATGTGTGGTCGTAGTTTGTCCCCGCAATTTATCTTTGCATGGCCAAACTCTCATGTCGCAGTAATGGGCGCAGCACAAGCAGGTAAAGTCTTGCGTATCGTAGCTGAGGGCAAACAAAAAGCCTCGGGAATGGAACCGAATCCGCAGATGCTGGATTTCTTGGAACAAAGTACTGCGATGAAATTGGAACAACAGTCGACGGCTTTATTTAATACCGCAATGCTGCATGACGATGGCATCATCGACCCAAGAGATACCCGTAAAGTATTGATATTTTTATTACAAACCATTTATGAAGCACAACAACGTGAATTAAATCCAACACGATTTGGTGTGTCGAGATTTTAATTTTTAACACCCTCATCCTAGCCTAGCCTTCTCCCAGAGGGAGAAGGGATTCCCTCTCCCTTTTGGGGAGAGGGTTAGGGAGAGGGGCAAAACAAATTTTAAGGAACAAAAACAATGAAATTTACTGCAGAACATGATGCTTTACGCCGTACCACACGCCAGTTTGTTGAAAATGAGCTGAACCCTTTTATTCCAGAATGGGAAGAAGCAGGCCGTTTTCCGATTCATGATGTATTTAAGAAAATGGGGGACTTGGGCTTATTGGGGATTTGTAAACCTGAAGAAAATGGCGGTTTAGGACTCGATTATTCATACAACCTTGTGGTGGCCGAAGAGTTAGGCCGCGCTGCTTGTGGTGGCGTACCCCTAGCGATTGGTGTGCAAACTGATATGGCAACGCCTGCACTGGCACGTTTTGGCAGTAAGGAACTACGAGATGAGTTTTTAAATCCTGCCATTCGTGGTGAATATGTTGCGTCGATTGCAGTCTCGGAAGTGCATGCTGGTTCTGACGTGGCAGCCATCAAAACCACAGCAAAAAAAGATGGTGATGATTATGTGATTAATGGCAGCAAGATGTGGATCACCAACTCATTACAAGCTGATTTTTTCTGTTTGCTTGCCAATACTTCTGATGACAAACCACATGTCAATAAATCCATGATTATTGTTCCTGCCAAGACAGCTGGGATTAGCTTTTCAGAACCATTAAATAAATTGGGGATGCGCTCCACCACCACGGCACAGGTCTACTTCGACAATGTGCGTGTACCGCAACGCAACTTGGTTGGGGTGGAAGGCATGGGCTTTATGATGCAAATGATGCAGTTCCAAGAGGAACGTATGTGGGCCTGTATCAATGCAGTAGGTGGCATGGAAAAAGTCATTCAGCAAACTATTGACTACACCAGAGAACGAACCACTTTTGGTCAGCCTTTAATTCATAACCAGTATGTACATTTCCGTTTTGCTGAACTGATGACAGAAGTCGCGGCATTAAAAGCCTTAACCCTTCAAGCCTGTGAACAGCATATTGCGGGTGAAGATGTCACGTTAATGGCTTCAATGGCGAAGCTGAAAGCAGGGCGATTAAGCCGTGAAGTGGCAGACAGTTGCCTGCAATATTGGGGTGGTAATGGCTTTATGTGGGATAACCCAGCATCGCAACTGTTCCGTGATGGCCGCTTAGGTTCGATTGGCGGTGGCGCAGATGAAATCATGTTGGGGATCATTTGTAAGCTCACCGATATTCTGCCGAAGAAACAGAAAAAATAGGAGCAGAAGCATGACAGTTGCAACTTCTCTTGCAGGTTTAGTGTTAGATGACAGCATTCAGTTCGAACAGCAAGGTGGCATTTTAACACTATGGCTAAATCGTCCTGAAAGCCGTAATGCCATGAGTTTAAAGATGGTCACTGCCATTCAACAGGTGTTTAGCCAGATTGCTGATGATGTATCCATTCGTGCTGTGATTTTACGCGGTCAAGGTGGGCATTTCTGTGCAGGTGGCGATATTAAGGATATGGCAGGGTTAAGAGTTGAAGCGGCCAATACGGATAGCTTACAGCCTTATGTGGATTTTAACCGTCGTTTTGGTGCCATGATTGAACAAGTGGATCAAGCACCGCAAACCGTCGTGGTGGTTTTGGAAGGAGCAGTACTCGGTGGCGGATTTGGTCTTGCCTGTGTTTCAGATATTGCCATCAGCCGTGATACCGCTCAGTTTGGCCTACCTGAAACAGGTTTAGGTATTTTACCTGCACAAATTGCGCCTTTTGTAGTGAAACGGATTGGTTTGACTCAAGCCCGCCGTTTGGCATTATTGGGTTTACGTTTTGATGGCAAGACGGCTTTAGATTTAGGTGTTGTTCATCAAGTTGCACAAGATGATGTTGAGCTTGAACAACAGCTTACAGAGATAATTCAGCAGATTAAACGTGCTGCACCATTGGCTTCCCGTAACACCAAAGCTTTATTGCATCGGACACTGAATGAGCCTTTAGAGCAGCTTTTGGATGATGCGGCACAACAGTTTGCTCAAGCAGTCGGTGGCGCAGAAGGACAAGAAGGTACCATGGCTTTTATTCAAAAACGTAATCCAAATTGGTTTGACTGAAATTTCCCTAATCCCTGTTTAAAAAGAAGGGCGTTTATCCTTTAGAAGGGGGACGGGGAATTTAATAATAGAGATAAAACAATGAGTTTTTCAAAAGTCTTAGTGGCAAACCGTGGTGAAATTGCTGTTCGTGTGATGCAAACAGCCAAAGCAATGGGCTATCAAACGGTTGCGGTGTATTCAGATGCAGATGCCAATGCCCGTCATGTCCAGCTGGCGGATGAAGCTGTTTATATCGGTGCATCTAAAGTTTCCGAATCTTATTTGTCCATTGCCAATATTATTGCAGCCTGCAAAAAGACAGGTGCGGATGCGGTACATCCTGGTTATGGATTTTTGTCTGAAAATACTGATTTTGCTCAGGCTTGTCTTGATCATGACATCACTTTTATTGGGCCAACCGCTGCCGCCATCGAGCTGATGGGCAGTAAACGCCTTTCTAAAATTGCCATGATTCAAGCTGGCGTACCGTGTGTACCTGGTTATGAAGGCGATCAGCAAGACCTTGATTGTTTGGCTGAACAAGCTGAGAAGATTGGTTATCCTTTAATGGTCAAAGCATCAGCAGGTGGTGGTGGGCGCGGTATGCGTCTGGTCCAACACGCTGCTGATGTATTCGAAGCATTAAAAACAGCACGTTCGGAAGCAGAAAATGCCTTTGGTTCGGGTGAATTGATCTTAGAGAAAGCGGTGATTGCTCCAAGGCATGTCGAGATACAGGTCTTTGGAGATACACATGGCAATTATGTGTATTTATTTGAAAGGGATTGTTCGATTCAACGCCGTCATCAAAAAGTCGTCGAAGAAGCACCTTGTCCAGTAATGACACCTGAACTACGCCAAAAAATGGGTGAAGCAGCTGTTGCAGCAGCAAAGGCTTGTGATTATGTCGGGGCAGGCACGGTCGAGTTTCTGCTTGATCAATCAGGTGAATTCTATTTCTTGGAAATGAATACGCGTTTGCAAGTCGAACATCCAGTCACTGAAATGGTCACAGGATTGGATTTGGTGGAATGGCAATTGCGTGTTGCCAATGGCGAAACCTTGCCTTTACAACAACATGAATTGACCCTAAACGGGCATGCGATCGAAGTTCGTTTATATGCAGAAGATCCACGTCAGGACTTCCTGCCACAAACAGGTAAAGTATTGCGTTGGCAAGCGGCGGGTGCTGATGGTAGCTTACCCAATGTCCGTATTGATCATGGCATGCTAGAACACGGTGAAATCAGTCCTTTCTACGATCCGATGGTGGCAAAAGTGATTGCTTATGGCAAGACCCGTCAGGATGCGATTCGCCTACTTACCAAAGCGGTTGATGATTGCGTATTACTAGGTGTGAATAGCAATAAGCAGTTTCTTGTCAATTTGTTGCGCCATCCGATCATTGTGGCGGGAGATACCAATACAGCATTTATTCAACAACACTTCCAAGATGATATTAGCCTGCATCAACAAGCTTTGCCGCTTGAAACTTTAGCCGTTGCAGCAGCACTGTTTACCCAGAAGAATAAGCAGCAAGTGGCTTGGCAAACGGGTGTCGGTATGCCGTTTCCACTGAAACTGAAATATGCCGATCAGCAGATCTTGCTGCACGTACAAAATGATCAGCAGCAGGTTAAGGTTGAGTTCTGTGATCAACAAGCGACAATCAAGATTGTAAGCATCAGTGATGTGCAGATTGTTTATAGCTGTGAAGGTGTTCGACGTAAGCTTGCCTATGTATTTGATCAGGATCAACTATATTTGGATGCAGCTAATGGTAATGTGCTGATTGAAAATATCACCTATGCAGCACCAGAAGCGGCAGAGGTAGTGGGTGATGGTAAAATTCGTGCACCAATGGATGGGGCGATTGTGAATTTGCTGGTCAATGTCGGAGATTCGGTAACAAAAGGGCAAACCTTATTGGTGCTCGAAGCGATGAAGATTCAGCAGCAAATCAAATCCGATGTTGATGGTGTGGTAGATGAGTTGATTGGTCAAGTCGGTCAACAAGTGAAAAAACGTCAATTGTTGTTAAACCTCAGCACGACTTGAGCGTAATCAAATAGAACAAAAAAGCGAGGTGTTATGCCTCGCTTTTTAATAAGTGTAATACAGCATCTAAAGAATGCTCTGAATTCCCTTGTAATTCTTGTGTTGCAAATTCAGCCAAGGCCTGTTCATGTGCTAACAAATAGTGGAGAAAGTCTTGCGTGTTGGCATCTGCATGTTGCTGCATCCGCTCAAAAGTGACCATAAACGGTTGTGTACCTTGTTTCAGTAAATGCATGGCCAGTTTCCAAGGTAATTTAGCCATCGCAATGCCTGATGCTTTGGCCTGTAACTTAACATGCAAACGAATTGTGGCTGTTTGACCTTGTTGGATTAAGAACTGCTGTAACTTGCGTAGAGTTTGGGTCTCCAGTTTGGCAAGCGTTTGCCATTTCTGTTGCTGCTCAATCGAGCGTGCATGTTTGGCTGCATTTAAAAAGATCAGTTCACCCAATATTTCTGATTCAAGTGCAGTGTTAAGGTCTTGTTGATATTGTGGATAATGCATTCCTTTGATTTCCATGAATAACAGTCGATGGGTTAATCTATTATAAATAGCATAAAAAATATTCAATATAAGCACTTAAACCATCTATAGCTGTCATATAGATGGTTTAAGCTCAATTAAGTAAACATTTTCAAACGTAAACTTTCTAAACGGCTTTGATATTGCTTTTGCCATTCTTCATTTGAGAGTTGTGCTTTTAACGGTTCCATCTCTTGTTGTAACTGCTGCACAGCCTGCTGATATTGATCAACTTGTTGCTGTTGTTGGGTTTCACGTTGTTCACGCTGCTGTACGTCTTGGCGTTGCTGCTCAGTTAGATAGCGCTGTTGTAACATCTGTTTTAAGCGTTGTGTTTCAGCAGGACTATGCTGCCCTTGATGAATTAAACCGAGTGCTTGTTCATAAAGCCCCATTTTATTTTCTTGTTGAGTTGCATCAGGATACTGTTTTTGCAGCTCCTCAAAGGCTTTTAAACGTTGTTCAGCACTGAGTTTCTGATTCTGTGCCAAATCATTGTAGGCAAAACGATAATCTGCATACTGACGCTCTTGCCCAAAGCCCAGCATCGCTTCGGCTTGCCCCAAGGTCTGTTCTCTCAGTTTCCACAATGCATCAAAGCGTTCTTTTGGCGATAACGACGTTGATAACACGGTATTTTGCATCTGCTGTTCATATTGCGGCATGCGTTTTAATAAGCTCTCAGCCAAATGTGCAAAGTTTTGATCTGGGTAATTGGCTAAAGCTTTTGCTAAAGCTGCGTTACAGTCGGATATAGGGCAGTTGGCTTTAAAATTATTGAGAAACTCGGTGATATTGCCGGGTTGCTGTTGAAGTATTTTTAATTGTTTTAAAAGTGACTCTTGAAAAACTTCGTCCTTGGTTTTGTTTGGCATGCCTTCATTACTCACCTGTGTTGATGAATCTTGAGATGATGCGGTGGATTTGGTTTGTTGAATTGCAGCGGAAGAGGCAGTGCTCTTCCAAACTACAATCCCAACCAAGACCACGACAACAATAAGCATTGTCAGCAATAGTCTTTTATTCATACCGAATTCCGTTTATGGGCCGTAATTAAATTGCCCCATCACAGGGAAGTGATCTGAAAGATCCCATGTCATATACAGTGGGTCCGCTGTGGTACGTAAGATACGCACATCGTTACGAGACTGAGTCGGTTGACGGTGGTTATTTGATGCCACCACATAGTCTAGATATTCGACTGTTGCACCACCTGAACCTGCTGCTCCAGCCAACTTATTCACGCGTGGGTCAAAGGTCGATTCAGTATAACCTGTGCTTGGTGCTGCGGTCGCATTCAGATTGGTTAACATGTCTTGATAATCTTGCGGCCATAACAGTTTATTCACATTGAAATCACCGCCCATGAGCACGGCATCAAAACTTGGGATATTTTGTTGATTTACCAATTGGCGAATTTGTTTGAACTGAACCTGACGCAATGCGCGTGCTGCATCGGTATCAAAAGAAGCAGTATGCGTAGAGGTGACATGATACGCCTTACCATTCTTAATGATTTCTGCATACAGCACACCTTTATCCGCAAAACAATCAGTTCCTGTACAGTCTGGATAAATCAATTGTGCTGTTTTGACGATTGGATAACGGCTCACAATCACCAAGCCACTATCAAACAAGTTATAGCCAGAACCGACTGGAATATGGGTTTGATATGGGTACTGTTGTGCCAGTTGATTCAGCATGCCTGTACGCGATGAAGCAAAGGCTTCTTGCATCATAATCACATCGTAACCGTTTAAATGATTTGGTAATTCAGCCAAGCGTTCGCTGATTTTACTCGCCACCATCGGGAGGGCATAAATATTGTAAGTCAGTACCTTGAGCTCATCGGCACTGGCTGAAACAGGCTCTTGAAGCGTGTTTTGATGAATGGTGTAGTGGAAATCATCATAGCCCCCCGTGTACTCAGCTTTTACTGCTGCTTGTGCAGATAAACCGCCATAAGTTGTACTAATACGATGCACATCACGATCTGAATACCATGGTGATGTTGTGGTCGCCGTTTGAATCCCATGTTTAATATTACTACCTGACCAAGTTCCCGTCATGGTTTGTTTTAAAGTGACTTGTGAATTGCCACTGCTGAGAACGGTATCAAAGTTATAGGTTTTACCGGATTTGATCCCAGTATAACGGTTGATGCGTAATACCCGTTTGGTCTCGTAGGGTGCAAGTTGAGTCGCTTCCTGCGCCCATTCATTGCCTTGCTGTAAGCTTGCCCCAGTTTGATTGACTTGTATTGATACGGTTTGTGGCGTGGTATTGGTCACAAACACGTAGGAATCAGCCAAGGTCTGTTGGGTAGAAAAACCACTGATTAAGAGCGCGACCCCTGCGCCTAGTTTTAAGCTCTTCAGCTTCATCTTTATCTCTCCATAGTGCTTAATAATGTCTGAACAAATACAATCGGATGTTGTTAAAATTATTCATTTGTGAAAATTTTATGATTGTTATTTGTTCGAAAATTATAATAATGAAAAAATATTGCTAAATCATTTAAATTTCTAACCGCTCATCTGATGTTTTAAAAAACAATATTTTATTCCATATTTTTGGCTGAAATAGGGATTTTTTAACAGATTGGGATAGTTATTTAGTGAAATATATGAAAATTAATGATTCAAAAAAGAAAATTGAAAAGTAATCTATTTATTATAGGGGTTATAAATGAACAAAATCTGACAAGCTGGCGGTGCCTGTCAGATTTTGTGATGAGAAAAATTAAGCTTGGTCAGCGTCGACGATTGCACTGCTGGTTTGTTTCAAACTATAGAGCAGTTGTCCTAACAAGACATCTTTATTACTTAAAGTCACCATGACCATGGGATGATGAGGGGCAGGGATTGAGGTCAGAATGGCCTTACCATTTTCAGCATCCAAGGTAATACTTTGGCAGCCTGTCAACTGGATTTCATTGAGAAAAGCAGTGACCATTGCCAAGATTGAACTACTGACAGCTGCCAGTTTGGTGCTGTTATAAGGGTTCTTCTTGTAAATGGAGGCAAGCTCAAAGCCATCGGTAGAGCAGAGCATAATATAATCGACGCCTCGGATATTGGTTAAAATATCGTTGGCCTGCGCTTTAGCAAACTGAATCAGCTCTTTGGGTGCTGTACGTTGCTGACTAGGAATACTGAACATAATTCTTCTCTTTATAAAGTAATTAGTTTGTTGCTTTTAAATTGACTTCTAATGCTGCTATGAGAGATTCAATCATCAGCAAAATATGTTCTTGTTTACGGGCATCAATAAAAAATAAGGGATATTGGTAGTCATTTTGAATTAACCACTCGCGATAGATCGTGGTTGGTTGCCCCTTGTTTTCATCCACGTGGGTGATGCCGATTGAAATATTTTGGGTATAGTCCTTAAAGGTATCCAAATACCCCTCAAGTTCTTCGATTGGTACTTTACTGTTGTGGTCAACCAATAAAATAACGCCCAAAGCGCCTTGGCAAATCACCGGCCAAATAAAATCAAAGCGTGATTGGCCTGGGGTGCCATATAAGCCTACTTTTACACCGTCATCTAAAGTAATCTCACCATAATCAATACCCACCGTAGTTTGCATTTTATTATGGGCCTGACTATCTGTATTGAATGCTTCGGTCGCGAGGACAGGAATTTCTGAAAGCGATTTGATTGCTTCGGTTTTACCTGCGCCCATGCTTCCTGCAAATACAATTTTATATTGTTGGAGAATCATATCAATCCTTAAAGCCCAAAGCGGCGTCTGATCTTGCCGAAAAATTTATTTAAAAAGCCTTGTTGTTCAATTGTTTGTTCAGTCTTTTCAATTCGTAGGTAATGACTTTCTGAAGCAGGGATAATGCCGCCATTGTCAGAAATAATGCAGGCAGCGATAAATTGTTGAACCGTTTGAATAGGAAGTTTTAATTGTGTTGCAACTTGATAGAGTTGGGCTCCTTGTATAAAGCAAGCAGAAAGCAATAAAGTGGTTTTACGGTCAGTGCCTTGAGCTGGCTGTGGCCAATATTCAATTTTGTAGTATTCATTTTCATTTGGCGCTAAACGCTGAAACTCGAGTGAATGCCAGAACAGGTTCCATAACCAATCTTGCAGGTTATATTCAACTTTGCGAGAAACTTTGGTGAAGTTTGAGGTGGTCGCAAATTCATATTTAAAACTATGGTTGGTTTGCGTGTGGGTGCGGGTTGGTTCTAGCCATGCAATTTGACTCCGCGTATCAATAATGGCCAAAGTACCGTGATCATCAAACAAATGTAGACGGGCATTTTCAGGATTTAACATGTCGGTTAAATACTTTTCATTGATAGCATTATGTGTAGAGGTCGATTCGATCTTCGGTTGTTGCGCCTGTTGATGGGTGATATAGCTTAAAAGGCGGAGATGAATCCAGTTTTTTAATGCATCAGTATGCTGAAAAGGCAAGTAAAGCGTATTGTGTTCTTCTATATGTTGTGAGCCTTCTCCTTTTGAAATTTTTAAGCAGGGAAGTTGTTTTTGTTCTAAAATACGTTGAATACCTTCGGTTTCAAAAAAATTTTCATTTATTAATAATAAGTCGATATTAGGATCGGCAATATTGATCCAATTAATGCCAAATTCATGAGGTATTGTTTTTCTAAGTTCTATTTTTAACTCATCTGAAACTTTTAAACTTATACCTGAAATTGCGATATTAATGCAATGTCCATTCATAGTATCACTTTAATATTTTATAAAATATTGGACTGCACAAAATTAGTCTAATACTAAAGACTGATAATAGACCGCTTGCATATTTATATTTTCTTATAATGAAAATATTAAATATACAAGAAGTCTAATATATTAAGTATTTTGAAATTTAGAATTAAGCAAAGTCTAATTCTTTTTCAAATGTTTTTAATTCGTGGCGAGCCATCGCAAGGTTCGATTTACTGCGGTCTAATACGAGATAAAGGAATAAGTTGCCATTGCTTTCTAATGGACGGATTAAGTGGTATGCCTTGCCCAGTGTGATCAGAATATCTTCGATGTCATCGTTCAGTTTTAGTGAGTTAGCTACACGGCGTTTTGCTCGAATAACTTCGGTATTACCCGCAGCTGCCAATTCTAAGTCGATTGAACCCCCACCTTGAGTTGCTAGCGCCAAACCACTCTCTGTATCTACTAATGCTGCTGCAACGAACCCATCAATATTTGTTAAGCTTTCTAATGAAATTTTAGCCATGATTTTATCTCTACTAATACATCTTTGTTTATGAAGTTATATTTGCCACTTCTGTTTTTGATTAGTTTTCAAAAGTAGTTAATCTCATTATAGGAAACTCTTTTATTAAATCAATCATACTTTAAAATAATTGAATTGACCGATTTGCTAATAATTGACAATTTTTGTCAAACAAACAAATAAAAATACTAATTGAGGATTGAATTTTATTTTTAGTGTGATTTTATTCACATTAATATCGGGTTTTAAATACCTGCTTTGATTGTAAATAAATGTAAATTATTTTTAATTAATATAGGTACATTGATTTTTTAAATAAAATTAAATTAATAATAAGTCTATGATAAAGAAAGCAATCGTGCTTTCTTTATCATTTAAATGGTGAGCTTAAACGGAAACCAATTGGCAATATGAACAATACAAAAAGATCAGAATGACCAATGCCACGAAAGGCGAAACAATATAGGCCCAAGTTGGAGTTTCTGGAATTTCGACTTCGATCGTAGGCTCATCATCATGCGCAACGGGTTGTGCTTGATGAACCATTTGATTGAATTCTTGCATCGTCGCTTCAAGTGATACTTCTTGCTGAATAACTGGCTTCGAGCCGAGTAATTCGGTGAGTTGATTGGTTGACCAAACCCAGTCTTCTGCTTGTCCAGATAGATGCTCAATCTGACCCAATAAAAGTTCTGTTAGCCCTGTTTGCCCAAAGCTGCCAGTCTGATCAAGCTGTTTCAATTCAGTTAATTGTAAGGCCAGTACATCTGACAGGCTTTTTTCCAATTCGGTTGCTTTAAGTGCCGATTGATTATGAGCTGAGGTGGTGAGATGGCGAGCAACCTCTTGAATGTAAAGAGGATCGGCAGTATGGACTTCTTGATAGAGTTTCTGTGGATTTTGTTTCCATAGACTAATCAATTGTCCAAGTGCCAACACGTTTACTTCATCAATATATTTTTGTTTTTCTTTAAGAGAATATTGACCAAAAAGTTGTGGTTTTTGAATTTTTATTTGTTCAGAAAAATATTGAACTAAATCAAATGCCATCGTGACGATCCTCGCTTAATCTAAAATTCTTAGTGAAGGTTTCTTTTTCGTTGGTTCAGTTTCTTGCTTTGTTTCATCGATTGATGCCGCTGTAGAGTCTTCGATTTCTGCATATTCAGAAGCATCAAAAAACAAGCCTTGACCATTTTCTCTTGCGTAAATACCTAATACAGCACGAATCGGCACATAAATTTCTTTTGCAACGCCACCGAAGCGAGCAGAGAAGGTAATCGCTTCATTACTCATATGTAGCTGATGAATGGCATGTGGAGCAAGATTTAAGACAATTTGACCATCCTTCACAAATTGTAAGGGAACATCAGTATGGGGTTGCGTCGCATCCACCAATAAATATGGTGTCAGTTGGTTATCGCAAATCCATTCATAAATGGCACGAGCAAGATATGGGCGTGTAGGTGTAAAAGTTATTTGCTCAGACATAATTGAAAAACTTATTAAATCGTAGAAATCAATTCATTGTAGCTGTTTTTTTCTTGAGCTGTCATTGATTTAATGAACGATGGTCGGCTAAAGATACGATGGCAATACAAGAATATAGGTCGACAGTGCTGTGCAGGGAGTTCAACCCCCATACTTTTTAGCCTTAGGAAGATTGGAGCGAGCATACAATCTAAAATTGAAAAAGTTTCCGACATAAAAAATGGAAAATGCTGAAACAGAGGGGTGAGAGAAATTAGGGTGTCCCGAAGTTCCTTCTGTGCTTTTTGCTTTTGCTGTGGGTCTATCGTATCCGTATGTCTTAGCATATGATCGGCAAGCTTGAACCAATCTTGTTCAAAGCGCCAAATGTATTGGCGTTGCTCGGCACGCGCCATCGGGGCATCGGCATAGAGTTTATTTTGACGATAGCGATCATCTAAATATTCAGCAATGACATTGGCTGAAAATAGCTTTAGGTTTTGCTCAATCAACATTGGAAGTTGATTGTAGGGATTGAGATCAGCTAAATCCTCATCCTCATGATCTGTAATAATCAGTTGGTATTTGATTTGTTTTTCAGCAAGTAAAAAACGAATCCAGTGTGAGCGGAAATCATCTGCATGACTATAAAGCGTAATGCCTTGGACAGGGGTTGGGGGATTTTCTAAAGACATAAGTCCAAAAAATTATGGTTGACTGTTTAGAATACTAAAATTAACGTTGGAAATCACTTAAAGCTGAACAATATGCATGTTACAGAATAGATTTATGATTCAATAAGTTCAAAGAGGGAAAATAGAATGAAGCGAGATTACCTGATTGTTTTGTGTGGAGCGTTGTTACTGGCTGGTTGTGCTAGCTCACCTACAGGATCTGAGCAAGACAATGTCTCATCAGTAGAGAGTGAGGCCGCTGCCGATGCGGTTATTGCTGATGCGGCTGATGATGATAGTGGGCAACAATATGGTGGGATCAAAAAACAGTATGTGGTCAAGGGGTGTCAGGTTACTCTTTATAATGATGGTCCAGTCCAGATGGTTCATGAAAAAACAGGTCAACCGTGTAATGCACCGATCCCGAAAGATCATCAATTTTCTAAAGTGAGCAAGACCTATACACAGAATGGCTGTAAGATCACTGAGTTCGCTTCTGCCGATGGTGCTGGTGATGCGATGATGGATTGTTCTAAAAAGAAATGATGAAACGCAGGCAATAAAAAAACCTCGGATAAATCCGAGGTTTTTTGTCCGATTCGTAAAACGATTAACGTTTAGAGAATTGAGGACGTTTACGAGCTTTACGTAAACCAAGTTTCTTACGTTCAACTTCACGAGCATCACGAGTAACGAAACCAGCTTGACGAAGAGCAGGTTTTAAGTTTTCGTCAGCAGCGATCAATGCACGAGTAATACCGTGACGGATAGCGCCTGCTTGACCACCGATACCACCACCTTTAACAGTGATGTAAAGGTCAAATTTTTCAGTAACTTCTAAAAGCTCTAAAGGCTGACGCACAACCATACGAGCAGTTTCACGACCGAAATATTGCTCAAGCGTACGGTTGTTAATTACGAGTTTACCTGTACCAGCTGATAAGAAAACACGTGCAGTTGCGGTCTTACGGCGACCTGTACCATAATTAGTAGCCATGTGCTGTATCCCTTAGATGTCCAAAACTTGTGGCTGTTGAGCAGTATGAGGATGCTCAGTACCAGCGTACACTTTCATTTTTTTGATCATTGCATAACCAAGAGGACCTTTTGGTAACATACCTTTAACAGCTTTTTCTAAAACTGCTTCAGGTTTGTGAGCAATTAACTTCTCGAAGTTAGTCTCACGGATACCACCAGGGAAACCAGTATGGCGATAATATTTCTTATCAAGCGCTTTTTTACCAGTCACTTGAACGTGTTCAGCATTGATTACAACGATGTAGTCGCCTGTGTCAACGTGAGGAGTATAAGAAGTTTTGTGCTTACCGCGTAAACGACGAGCGATTTCAGTCGCAAGGCGACCTAAAGTTTTGCCAGAAGCATCAACAACATACCAGTCGTGTTGAACTTCAGCTGGCTTAGCGCTGAGAGTTTTCATTTAAACCACTACCTATTATAGTTGGTTTGGACGATGAAATCTGTCCAAACAAAAGGAGACCGAATTCTACATGAGTTTATAAAAGCACACAAGAAAAATTAGCCGGAAATGCCAGAATTTGCTGCAATGTGACTGGTTTGGGAATTAACGCACACTGAATGAAATAGCACATTATTTGTCTTGTGAGGGGGCTGGATTTACCCTATCATTTTTATTCCAATTATTTGAAATAAATAGAAGTATTTACCTCTTCTCTCGGGGAATTTGATGAAGTTGTCGTTTTCTACAAAAATTGTTGTAGTCACATTATTAATTGGCGTTTGTTCAACACAAACCAATGCACGACGACTTTATAAATGGGTAGATCAGACCAGCGTCACCAATTATTCAGAATTTCAGCCCAAAGAGGGCACCAGCCGTAAGCTTGAGGTGCTGGAAAGTCGTGGCAACGATCATGTTGACCCTTCGATGGCTGTGACTGCAGAAATGAAAGCGATTGAGATTCCTGTCGATCAGATGAATTTACAAGGGCAAGCGACCAATACAACGGCACAGCCTGTTCAGCAACCAACCACACAAACGGTTGTCAAACAAGGATCAATCGCAGCACCATATATACGCCCAGTCAGTGTAGTGGTTGCGCCAACGCCTGTGGAGAAGAAAGAGACTCAAGTTGTACAAGTGGCTGAAAAGAAAGAAACTGTTAGCAACCCATTGGCAGATAAATCCGCGAGTGCTGTAGCAGTCCCTGAGAAAAAAGAAGAAGCAGTGATCGTACAGGCTGAGAAGAAAGTACAGCCCAAGATTAATCCTTGGACACGCAAGGTCGAGTTTGTACCTTCGAATCTAGTGCCACAAAACTTACCCAAAGCGACAACAAATCCCGAAGTAAAGTAAATTATAAAAAATGAAGGGCTATAGCTCGTTTTAGATTTTGGTTACACTAGAGGTAATCAAAAAGATTGGCGATACCTATGCTCCCTTTATATGTCACTTCAGGCGAACCTGCAGGAATTGGCCCAGACATCTGTCTGAGTTTGGCAGAGCGTGTAGATGAACGGCCCATTGTTATTTTGGCTGATATGCAAATGTTGCAGCAACGCGCCAATCTTTTAGGTCTTGATGTTGAACTGATTGCTTATCAAGGACAGACTGAATCTAGTTTGCAGGGACAACTTTTTGTTGAACATGTGCCTTTAGCTAAGCCTGTTGTGTTGGGACAATTGGATTCAGCCAATGCGGCTTATGTATTGGAACAATTACGTCGTTCAGCCGATTGTGCGATGTCAGGACAGAGTGTTGGTGTGGCAACAGCCCCAGTTCAGAAGTCGATTATTAATGAGGCAGGCATCACGTTTAGTGGGCATACCGAATATTACCAAGAGTTTGCAGGTATTGATCGTGTGGTGATGATGCTGGCAACGAAAACATTAAGAGTTGCCTTAGCGACGACACACTTAGCCTTGCGTGATGTGCCTGATGCCATTACCACAGAGCGTTTGCAGCAAGTGATTGATATTTTGATTCATGATTTAAAAACAAAATTTAAAATCGCTGCACCACGTATTTTGGTTTGTGGTCTGAATCCGCATGCCGGTGAAGATGGCTATTTGGGTCGAGAAGAAATCGAAGTGATTAATCCTGTGTTAGAAACCTATCGCGCACAGGGGATTAGCATGAGTCTCAGTTTACCTGCGGATACCTTATTTACCCCAGAAAACCTAAAAGATGCCGATGCTGTTCTGGCGATGTATCACGATCAAGGTCTACCTGTGTTAAAATCACAAGGCTTTGGTGAAGCAGTTAACATTACATTAGGCTTGCCATTTATTCGGACTTCGGTCGATCATGGCACAGCACTTTCTCTTGCAGGCACTGGACAGGCGAAAGCATCAAGCTTACATGTCGCAGTGGATTTAGCACTTGATTTAGCCCGTCAGTGATGGGCAAGAAATTATTCACGTTGGAATTATTATGTATCAAATTAATGCCCTGAACCCTAAAGATGAAGGGCATCAGGCCCGAAAACGTTTTGGTCAAAACTTCTTACATGATCAACGTGTGATTGCCAAAATTGTACGCTCAGTGAATCCGCGTGCGGGCGAAAATATTGTCGAAATCGGACCGGGTTTGGCGGCATTGACTTCACCTTTAATTGGCGAATGTGATGCGTTGACCGTGGTTGAGCTGGATCGTGATTTGGCCGCGGGTTTGCCGGGTCGTGTGCCACATCCTGAGCGTTTGACCATTATTGAAGCCGATGCGTTGAAATACGACTTCACACAACTGTTTCAAGACGGCCGTCCACTGCGCGTAGTAGGGAACTTACCATATAATATTTCAACGCCACTGTTGTTCCATCTCTTGGAGTTCGGTGACAAAGTCAAAGACATGCATTTCATGTTGCAGAAAGAAGTGGTGGATCGTATTACCGCAACGCCAAATACCAAAGAATATGGTCGTTTATCGGTGATGATTCAGTATTACTGCAAGCCAACCTTCTTATTTGAAGTACCACCGGGCTCATTCAATCCGCCACCGAAGGTAACTTCAGCCGTTTTCCGTTTAGAGCCGTATGCAACTAAACCGATTGTGGCAAAAAATGAGAAAGCTTTAGCGCGATTAGTGGGTCATGTATTTACCCAGCGTCGTAAGACCTTACGCAATAGCTTAAAAGGCATGTTGGTGGAAGATGGCTTTGAGAAAGCAGGCGTTGATCCGATGGCACGTCCAGAAACCTTGAGCCTAGCTGACTTTGTTGCACTTTCTGATCAGATGGTGGCTTGATGTCGATGTCTAAGCGCTATAACTATGTCATTGGTGATGTACAAGGTTGTTTCGAAGCACTGAAAGCGTTGTTAAAAGAAATCCGCTTTGATCCAGACCAAGACTTTTTATGGTTTGCAGGGGATCTGGTTGCACGTGGTGAAAACTCGGTGGGTGCATTACGCTTTATTAAAAAACTGGCGGATCGTGGTGCTGCTGCAACGGTATTAGGTAATCATGACTTAACCTTGATCGCCTGCGCCCGTGGTTTTAAAAAGGCCAAAGACAAAGATCATACTCAAGAAGTGATTGATGCTATTGATGGTGATGAGCTGATTGATTGGCTGCGTAAACAGCCATTAAGCCTATCTCCGAATGCACAGACCTTGATTACCCATGCAGGTGTGCCGTGTATTTGGAATGCCGAAAAAACGGTGGTATTGGCACAAGAAGTCCAGCAGGTAGTGGGTCATGATGATCTCTCGGTTTTGGATGGCTTTCTTGCCGAGATGTATGGTTCACAACCTGATCTATGGTCAGATGAACTCACAGGTATGGCACGCTTACGCTGTATTACCAATTATCTCACTCGAATGCGGTTAACTGATGCAACAGGTCGTTTAGAATTTGATTTTAAAGATGCACTCGATGCACCGATGCCTGAGGGTTTCCAACCATGGTTTGAGTTTGAAAGTCAGGCAGCACAGACCCATCAGTTGATTTTTGGACATTGGGCGGCTTTGCAGGGCAAGACCATTAGCGCTCAAATTCAAAATGTCGATGGTGGCTGTGTTTGGGGGCAGCAATTGATGGCGTTCCGTTTGGAAGATCAACACATGTTTGCGGTGGATAATCCTTTAGCTTGATCAGTCTGTGATCTCTTTTAGATGCCCATTTTTATACTAAAATTGGGCATTTTTTATTTTAAGACTGTCAAAAAACTGTCATAGACTGATCATTAAAGTGTCAAAAAATGCTTTTAAGCTGAAAGCATGAAAATAACGACACAAATGGATGGCGATATGCAGAGTACATACGCGACATCTCTATTCAAGCAAGAGTTTCCTGAAAATTTTAAATTTTACTTTAAAAGGAAACAACTCAAAAATAAACAAGATGAATTGTCTGAACTTCGTGATTTAGTTCGTCCTCGTCTCCGAATTGCCATTGTAACCGAAACATGGCCACCAGAAATCAATGGCGTGGCGCTGTCGATGATGCAATTGTGTCAAGGTTTACAGCGACTAGGGCATAAAATTTTATTAGTACGACCAACCCAAAAAGCAGTCTGTACCGAATTTCACCCTGAACAAGAATGTTTGGTGATGTCACAGCCGATTCCGAAATATCCAAGTATTCAGTTTGGTTGGCCGCAATATATTAAAGTGTCCAAAGCCTTTGAAAAATTTGCTCCAGATGTGGTGCATATCGTCACAGAAGGGCCTTTGGGTTTGACCGCCTTACAAGCAGCAAAATCAAGAAAAATTGCAGTCTCCAGTGGTTTCCATTCAGCCTTTCATGATTTTAGCCGTTTCTTTGATCTGGCTTTCTTGGTTAAGCCAATTCAACGTTATTTAACGTGGTTCCATAACAGTACCGATGTGACCTGTGTACCAAGTCAATATACCGAACAAGCTTTACGTGGCTTTGGTGTGACTTGCCCATTGGTGGTGGTCGGGCGTGGTGTGGATACTGAAAAATTCTCGGCCAAACATCGTTCACAACAACTGCGCCAACAATGGGGTGTCGATGCCGATACCCGAGTGATGTTGTATGTCGGACGTTTATCACCCGAAAAAGAAGTCGATGTGCTGATTAAAAGCTTTCATGCATTACAGGCGCAACAAGGCAAAAATAGCAAATTTGTAATTGTCGGTGATGGCCCTGATCGTGCCCGTCTAGGCAAGATGGCACAATCGGATGACATTATCTTTATGGGCAGTTTGAGTGGTCGTGAACTCTCAGCCGCGTATGCCAGTGCCGATGTGTTTGCCTTTGCCAGCCAAGCCGATACTTTTGGTAATGTGGTCTTAGAAGCGATTGCCAGCGGCTTAGCGGTGGTAGCTTATGATTATGTCTGCGCCCATCAGCATGTACAACCGAATGTTACTGGCTGGTTGACTCCATTAGGGCAAACAGATCATTTAATTCAGTCGATTTGCCAACTACCTGCCTTGCCGCAATTACGACAAATGGGCTTATTGGCCAGTGAAAGTGTGCAGCAAAGTAGCTGGCAGTTCCCAGTACAACAATTAGAACAAGCATTGTATCAAGTCGTGAGGAGTCTCCCATGATCGCGACTTAAGCTACTCTCAAAAAGAGGAGAAATCGTATGAATCTTCAAAATGCTAAAATAAAAATACTTGATTTAGATTTAAAAGGGTGTGTCTACCTCAATCATCTCTCTCAGTCACAACGGATCGCTTTATTTTTTAAAACGATCAGTCGTTTGGGGGATGGACCATTTTGGTATGTCATGTTGTTGTCTGTATGGGCAATGCAAGGTTTGGCATACGGTCTGCAACTATTGTATGTGATTGCAGCAGGTTCTGTTGGAACCTTGATCTATAAGTTTTTAAAAAATAAAACCACCCGCCCAAGACCCTATCAGGTGCATCAGGTGATTGTGTTGGGTGAGCGACCACTCGATCATTTTAGTTTTCCATCAGGTCACACTTTGCATGCAGTGATGGTGACCATCATTTTGGGTTATATTCAACCTCTACTATTGCTGTTAATGCTGCCATTCACGATTTTGGTTGCCTTATCTCGAATGGTACTCGGTCTGCATTATCCAAGTGATGTGATTGTGGGTGCGATGATTGGTGCATCGGTTGCCAGTGGGATTATCTTATTCGCGCCAACTGCCAATATCGCTTTGTAAGGTGTTTTATCTCGAATTTAGCGACAGAACACTATCTCTTAATTTGTATGATTTGTTAAAGTACGCTCAATTACACTCATTTATTTAGGTTGTCATATGGGCTTACGTTGGACAGATACGATTGATATTGCGATTGAACTCACCGAAGCGCACCCAGATGTAGATCCACAATGGATTCGTTTTACCGATTTGCATGCATGGGTTTGTGCTTTGCCTGACTTTAGTGATGACCCAAATAAGTCAACTGAAGGTTTGCTTGAAGCCATTCAAATGGCATGGCTGGATGAAGTTCGTTAAAAATTCGTCAGAAAACGCTTAAGTTTTGCATATTCAAGCTGATTATTAGCGATGACATCGGTATAATGCGGCAAATTTTTTAGTTTAAACCATAATAGGAGTCAATCATGGCGATTGAACGTACTTTATCTATCGTAAAACCAGATGCAGTATCTAAAAACCACATCGGCGACATCTTTGCTCGTTTCGAAAAATCAGGTTTGAAAATTGTTGCAACTAAAATGAAACACCTTTCTCAAGCTGATGCTGAAGGTTTCTATGCTGAGCACAAAGAACGTGGTTTCTTTGCTGACTTAGTTGCATTCATGACTTCTGGTCCAGTGGTTGTTTCAGTTCTTGAAGGCGAAAATGCAGTTCTTGCTCACCGCGAAATTTTAGGCGCTACAAACCCTAAAGAAGCTGCTCCTGGCACAATCCGCGCTGACTTCGCTGTAAGCATCGACGAAAACGCTGCTCACGGTTCTGACTCAGTTGCTTCTGCTGAGCGTGAAATCGCTTACTTCTTTGCTGATAATGAGATTTGCCCACGCACTCGTTAATCCAAAGTATTCAGACCAGATAAGTGGTATACTACTTATCTGGTTTTTTATTTCTTATAGCTTGTGTTGTGCGAATAATGCACAGCATTTTTTAGCGTCGATATTGTTTAGGTAAATATACATGAGTTCTGCAGTGGTCGTTTCATCAGAAAATTTAGATGAAAAACAACAGTCTGTTTCTACGCCTGTCGTTCATGCTGCCGAGAAAAAAGTAAATTTACTTGGCATGTCTCGAGCTGAATTAGAAAAATTCTTCGAAGACTTAGGCGAAAAGAAATTTCGTGCGGGTCAGGTCATGAAATGGATTCATCAATATTTTGTGACTGATTTTGCTGAGATGAGCAATATCTCAGGCAAATTACGAGAGAAACTCGAAAAGATTTGTGAAATTAAAGCACCTGATGTGGTACATCGTAACTATTCGAAAGATGGAACCCGGAAGTGGGTGTTCCGTGTAGGAGATGGTGAAGGTTCTTTGGTTGAAACCGTATTGATTCCTGCGGAAGATAAAACAGGTGCACGTAAGACCTTGTGTATTTCATCACAAGTGGGCTGTGCATTGGATTGTTCATTCTGTTCGACGGGTAAGCAAGGTTTTCAACGTGATTTAACCCCAGCTGAAATCATTGGTCAGTTATGGATGGCGAACTATTCCTATATGGAAGAGGTGCCAGTGGCTGAACGTGAACGTACCGTGACCAATGTGGTGATGATGGGTATGGGCGAACCTTTACTCAACTATGATGCTGTACTCAGTTCTATGCAGCTCATGCTAGATGATTTTGCATATGGTATGTCAAAACGCCGTGTGACCTTATCGACGTCAGGTGTCGTACCGAAAATTGATCAACTGGCGCAAGATATCGATGTTGCTTTGGCGATTTCCTTACATGCACCAAATGATGAATTGCGTAACGAACTGGTGCCGATTAATAAAAAATATCCATTACAACAGTTAATTGCGGCTTGCCAACGTTATCTCGCTAAAGATGGTAATGAAAGCTCACGTCGTCATGTCACCATCGAATATGTGATGCTCGATGGCGTCAATGATAAGCCTGAGCACGCACAACAATTATTAAAACTGTTAAAAAATTTACCGAGTAAGATCAATCTTATTCCATTTAATCCGTTCCCGCATGCGCCTTATGGTCGCTCGAGTCGTAACCGAATTATTGCCTTCCAAAAAACTTTGTCGGATGCTGGATTTGTGTGTACGATTCGTCAGACACGTGGTGATGATATTGATGCTGCGTGTGGACAATTGGTAGGACAGGTTGCTGACCGTACTCGTCGTGCTGAACAATGGAAAAAGAAAGTGGCGCAACAACAAGAAATTTTGCGCACACAAGGATAATACTTGGGGAAAAGGCGTTGAATACCACTCGACCAAAAACGATTATTGCGACAGCTGTTGTGTTTACTTTACTTGGCTTAACAGCATGTCAATCAACATCTTCAACATTAAAAAAAGATCCAGAAAAAGCAGTGCAAGTCCGGACCCAACTTGCAGCTGAATATATTCGCAATCGTGATTTAGATGCAGCTAAGCGTTCGCTTGACCAAGCTCTAAAGGTTGATTCACGTGATGCCAATGCCAATATGATGATGGGGATTTTGCTGCAACAAGAAGGTAGCAAGACCAATATGGAAAAAGCAGAAGCTTATTTTAAGCGTGCAATTTCCTCAGAACCTGATAATGCTCAAGCGCGTAATAATTACGGTACATATTTGTATCAAGAGCAACGCTATAATGATGCCATTGAGCAATTTACTCGTGCGGGTGCAACCTTAGGGTATGAACAGCGTTTTCAGTCGTTGGAAAACCTAGGACGAATCTATTTGAAATTGGGCGATGTTGCGAATGCTGAAAAATCATTCAAACAAGCGCTACAAGCGAATCGAAATGCAACCATTTCAATGTTAGAGTTGGCGGAAATTTTCTATTTGCAACAAAATAATAGAGATGCGTCGCAACTATACGAACAATATGTTCGTAACGTGGGACAGAAAAACCAAGGTGCTCGGGCACTTTGGATTGGTCTACGCATTGCTCGAGCGAATGCGGATCAATTAGGAATGCAAGTGTTAGTCAATCAGCTACGTGCGCTATTTCCTGATAGTCCAGAATATCAACGTTATTTGCAATTACAGTACAGTACTGAGGCCGTATGGAAATAAATCCAAATTCACATCAGCCAACTGGCTCAACCTCGCCATCGTCAACCTTAGGAAATATTCAACGACCTGGTGAGTATTTGCGTCAAATTCGTATTGCACAAAAGAAAGAAATTGAAGAGATTGCAAACGTATTGAATATGCCTGTCAAAACATTGACAGCATTAGAGCAAGATGATTATAAATCATTACCTGAAGCAACTTTTATCAAAGGTTATTATCGAGCTTATGCAAAGCATTTAAATGCAGATGCTAGTGCGATCATTCAGCGTTTTGATGAAATCTATGTTAATGATACTGGACTGAAAGCTAGCCATGCCTTGAATAATTCTCCGATTAAAATTATGGGGAAATTATCAGGTTCGAAAAGCGTGCGTAACCGTATCTGGTTAAAACGTATTGCAATCGTTGCGGCTGTTGCAGTTTTAGCATGGTTGGCAGTTATGGCGGTGCAGAATTGGACATCAAGCCATAAAGATGAAGATGATGTACCGAAGATCAAAAATTCGGATGTTCAGATTTTGCCGATGGGGAATACCACCACTGCAACATCTGGTGACCAATTGGTGTTGAATTTTAATCGACCAACTTCTGTGCATATTGTCGATGCAACAGGTAAAGTATTGGCAACAGGTCGTCAAGCATCGACTTTGACTTTAAGTGGCGAATCGCCATTTCAAATTCGTTTAGATGACGCGACCGCAGTCGCATTGACTTTAAATCAGGAGCAAATCTCCTTGTCTCCATATACAGTCAATGGAAAAGCAGAATTCCGTTTGTCTCGTTAATGCCAAAGAGTAGAGCTATACGATGATTGTGAATCCAATTAAACGCCGTCCAACACGAAAAATCCGTGTTGGTTCCGTGTATGTCGGTGGTGATGCCCCGATCAGTGTTCAAAGTATGACCAATACTGAAACCTGTGATGTGGATGCAACTGTGGCGCAAATCCAGCGCTGTGCAGATGCAGGTGCAGATATCATGCGTGTTTCGGTGCCGTCGATGGAAGCAGCAGAGGCGTTTGGCGCGATTCGTAAGCGCGTTTCTGTACCTTTGGTGGCAGATATTCATTTTGATCATCGTATTGCTTTAGCGGTTGCGGATTATGGCGCAGACTGTTTACGGATCAATCCGGGTAATATCGGTTCGGATCAGAAAGTACGTGAAGTGGTTGCTGCGGCAAAACATCATGGTATTTCGATTCGTATTGGTGTCAATGCAGGTTCTCTGGAAAAAGATTTACAAGTGAAATATGGCGAGCCAACAGGGCAGGCCTTACTTGAATCGGCAATGCGTCATATCGACATTCTAGACCGTTTAGATTTTCATGAGTTTAAGGTCAGTGTCAAAGCATCGAATGTGTTCCTGACTATGGATGCCTATCGTCTGCTGTCTCAACAGATCGATAATCCGTTACACCTTGGTGTAACTGAGGCAGGGATTTACCGTACTGGTACAGTCAAATCGGCAATTGCTTTGGGCGGACTGTTGATGGAAGGCATTGGCGATACCATGCGCATCTCGCTTGCAGCTGAACCAGAAGATGAAATTAAAATCGGTTTTGATATTTTAAAGTCGTTGGGCTTGCGCTCAAACGGGATTAATTTTATTGCTTGTCCAAGCTGTTCACGTCAGGAATTCAATGTGATTCAAGTGATGCAGGCCTTGGAAGAGCGTTTAGAAGATATCCGTACCCCGATGGACTTGTCTGTGATCGGATGTAAAGTGAATGGTCCAGGTGAAGCCAAAGAAGCGGATATCGGGATTGTAGGTGCATCACCTCGTTCACTGGTCTATCGAAATGGTGAAAAGAGCCATTTAATTGATACAAATCAGCTGGTTGATGAAATTGAAACAATGGTTCGTCAACGTGTTCAAGAGCTTGAAGAAGCAAAATCTAAAGTCATTATTCGTAGTTCATCATGAGTTCAATCGTCGCTATCAAAGGTTTTAATGACACCCTTCCAACGCAAACTGCGGCTTGGAGAAGTCTGGAACAACAACTTGCATCGTTAATGGATGCATATGGTTATCAACAAATCCGTTTGCCAATCGTTGAGCAAACAGGTCTATTCAAGCGTGCCATTGGTGATGCGACTGATATTGTTGAAAAAGAAATGTATACCTTTTTCGACAAAGGTACACCGCCAGAATCACTGACCTTGCGTCCTGAAGGAACGGCAGGTTGTGTGCGTGCGATGTTAGAGCATAACTTACTGCGTGGTGCGACACCGCGTGTATGGTATCTCGGGCCTATGTTCCGCTATGAAAAACCACAAAAAGGTCGTTATCGCCAATTCCATCAATTTGGTGTGGAAACTTTTGGTGTCGCAACGCCGGATATTGATGCTGAAATCATTTTAATGACCGCACGTTTATGGAAACGTATGGGTGTGGCTGCGAATGTTCGCTTAGAGTTAAATACTTTAGGTGAAAGTGATGAACGTGCAGAATATCGTGCGGCTTTGGTTGAGTTCTTAAACCAGCACAAAGATGCGTTGGATGAAGATTCGCAACGTCGTTTAACGACGAATCCATTGCGTATTTTGGATTCTAAAATTGAATCAACGCAAAAGATTTTGGAAAATGCACCGAAGTTGCATGATTTCTTAAAAGAAGATTCAATTAATCACTTTCAGCAATTACAGCAATACTTAACGGATGCTGGTGTTGAGTTTGTGATTAACCAAAAGCTCGTTCGTGGTTTGGATTACTACAACAAAACGGTATTTGAATGGACCACCACCATGTTGGGTTCACAAGGGACGGTTTGTGCTGGTGGTCGCTACGATGGCTTGGTTGGACAGCTCAAAGGTAAAGCAGATCAGTCTGTACCAGCGGTTGGTTTTGCCATGGGGATGGAGCGTTTGTTGTTATTGGTCGAGCAAGTTGCGCAAACCAAAGATGTCCGTGATTGTGAAGTGTTTTTATTGGCTGAGCCGGCGTATCAAGCCAAAGCCTTGGTCTTGGCTGAACAAATCCGTGACCAGTTAGAAGCAGCGAACAGTTCAATCCGCTTAAAAACTGGATCTCAAGGTAGCATGAAAAGCCAAATGAAAAAGGCCGATCAATCAGGTGCAACCTATGCAGTGATCTTGGGCGAGCGTGAGTGGGAATCTCAGCAGTTATTGGTGAAAGAGCTTGCAACGGCTGAACAGACACAAGTGGCTTTAACTGAACTGACGCCATTTTTTATCGAAAAATTTAAACAATAAATTGCACAATTTAGGAAAAGGACAATCACATGAGTTTAAGTGATGATGAACAACTCGACCAGTTAAAGTCGTTTGCCAAAAAATATGGTTCTGCAATGATTAGCGGAATTCTCATTGCCTTGATTGCCTTTTTCGGATGGGAATATTGGCAAAAGAAAAACCTTGCTGAAGCCCAGAACCAAACAGCAAAGGTACAGAAATTGATGGATGAAGCGAAAGCGGCATCAGGTCAACCAAATGCCTTTGCCAGCTTATCTGAAGCGGCGGATAAAATTGTGAAAGATGATGCGGATTCAGCACAAGCGATTCAAACACAATTTATCATGGCGAAACTTGCTTATGACAAGCAAGATTATGCTGCTGCTGAAAAAGCCTTGAAGAAAGTTGAAACTTCAAAAGTTAAAGATGCTGGTTTAGTTCAAATTGTTAAATTACGTTTAGCGGATGCGCAATTGGCGCAAAGCAAATACGATGAAGCGTTAAAAACCTTAACGAGCGTGACTGATCCTGCGTTTAAGGCGACTGCTGATGAACTTCGCGGTGATATTTTTGTTGCGAAAAAAGACAATGAATCTGCGCGTAAAGCATATCAAAGTGCATGGGATAACCTACTCGAGCGTAAACAAGAACGTCAGCTTTTACAAATTAAACTCGAAAGTGTTGGCGTTTTAGTAGATGATCCTGAGTTTGAGCGCCCGATCTTAGATACCAAAGTGGATGAGTCTTAATGCAGAATAAACTAAAATTACCTTTGGCAATTGCAATTGCTTCAGCTTTACTCGTTGGTTGTTCAAGCAATAAAGTAAAAGAAGCAAAACCGAATCCATTGCCAAAAATCACGCAAGAACAAAATTTAAACCTTGTGTTTTCACAAAGTGTCTCGTCTACTGATGCTGCGGAAGCTTTACGTTTGCAGTTGGATACAGACAATGGCGTGATTTTTGCGATTGACCCAGATGGTCAGGTTTCTGCATACAAAGGTAAACAGCGTCTTTGGAAAAGTAAAATTACCAAACAAGAACTCACTGCTGGTGTAGAAGCAGGTGAGGGAATTGTGGTGAGCGGTAATCGCAAAGGTCAGTTATTTGCTTTAGACCAAGCCACAGGTGAACAGAAGTGGACCGCAAAATTGTCAGGTGCCATTTTATCTCCGTCTCTGATCCAGTCAGGTCGTGTGATTACGATTGCCAATGATGGTACGGTATTTGCGCATGATGCAGCGACAGGACAACAGGTTTGGGCGTATAAGCTACCGAATGTTCAGTTTAGTTTGCGTGGTCAACCAGCACCTGTTCGCTTAGATGAGCGTACTGTGCTAATTGGTTCTGCCAATGCCTATGTTTATGCTTTGGATATCATCAGTGGTGTACCGCGTTTCCAACGTCGTGTGGCGATCAGTGAAGGTCGTTCTGACATTCAGCGACTAGTGGATGTTGTGGGTGATCCAGTGGTTTCAGGTCAATATTTGGTGACGACGAGCTTCCAAGGTCAAGTGACCGTGACCGATCTTGCAACACAACGTGTGGTGTGGAGCGAAGATGCGAGCAGTACCAATAGCGCTGAAGTTGCGGATGATAAAGTTTTCGTTGCGACCACAGATGGCAAGTTGAATGCATATAACTTGGCAACAGGTGAGCTGGTTTGGCAAAATGAAGAATTGTTGAATCGTAAGCTTAGCAATCCTGTGATGCTAGGACAAAACCTTGTTGTGGGTGATTTGGATGGTGTGATTCATCTGATTAATCCAGCCTCAGGTAAGCTAATTGGTCGTGCAAAAACCAGTGGTGAAGTTCGCTCATTACGTGTGATTGACAATCAGCTTTATGTCGCAACACGAAAAGGTGCATTAACCATTTGGCAGAATCGTTAATTTTGTTTTAGCTTGTGGTAAAATGCTCAATTAGCTATTGCTAATAAAAGAATGATCGGGGTATTTGTTTAAACAAAACCCCGAATTTTTATTGTGATTACTTGATCACCAAAATCTTCCATACTGTTTCTGATACGATGTCATCAACGATGGCTCGTCTGAATTAAGGTTAATCTATGAAACCCGTTATTGCGCTCATTGGTCGTCCAAACGTCGGAAAATCAACGCTATTTAACCAAATCACCAAAAGTCGTGATGCTTTGGTTGCTGACTTCGCTGGTTTAACTCGTGACCGCAAATACGGCGATGCGGTTTATCAAAATAAATCGTTCATTGTTGTCGATACGGGTGGTATTGGTGAGAACGAAGGTGGTATCGACTCTTACATGGCCGAGCAGTCGAAAACTGCGATTCATGAAGCAGACATCATTGTTTTTGTCGTCGATGCGCGTGCTGGTCTCTTGGCGTCAGATGAGCAAATCGCTCGTGAACTTCGTACTTTAGGCAAGAAAGTATATCTGGTTGCCAACAAAGTAGATGGTGTACATGCTGAAGCTGCTCTGGTTGAGTTTTATAAGCTTGGTATGGGGGAGCCATTACAAGTTGCGGCGAGCCATGGACGTGGCGTACAACAGATGCTCGAAGATGTCTTGGCTGAGGTTCCAGAAGATGAGAATCCAGAAGAACATGACAAAGCTACAGGTTTACGCTTAGCCATTATTGGTCGTCCTAACGTCGGTAAATCAACCTTGGTTAACCGCCTATTGGGTGAAGATCGTGTCGTTGCATTTGACCAACCGGGTACAACACGTGACTCGATTTATATTCCTTATGAGCGCGATGGTCGTCAATATACTTTGATCGATACAGCAGGTGTACGCCGTAAAGGTAAAGTAGAGGAAATGATTGAGAAATTCTCAATCGTGAAAACCTTACAAGCGATTAAAGATGCGCATGTGATTGTGGTGGTACTAGATGCCCGTGAAGGGGTGGTCGAACAAGATTTACATTTGATTGGTTATGCGCTTGAAGCTGGCCGTGCCATGGTGATTGCGATCAACAAATGGGACAACATGACCGAGTATGATCGCAAGCAATGTAAGTTGGATGTAGACCGTCGTTTTGACTTTATTCCTTGGGCCAAAGTTCATTTAATTTCGGCATTGCATGGCACTGGCGTAGGTGAAATGTACCCAACCATCCATCGTGCTTATGACTCATCACATTTAAAAGTTTCTCCTGCGAAACTGACTCAGATTTTGAATGATGCGACTGAAGCGCACCAACCGCCGATGATTGGTGGTAAACGTATTAAAATGCGTTATGCCCATATGGGTGGACAGAACCCACCAACCATCGTGATTCATGGTAACAAGGTAGACAAAACACCTGCGGATTATCGTCGTTATCTTGAGAATGTGTTCCGTAAAGTTTATAAACTGGAAGGAACGCCGGTTCGTGTAGATTTCAAAACATCGGATAACCCATTTGAGGGGCGTAAATCTCAAGTCGATGAGCGTGTAGCGGCACGTAAACGTCGTTACGTTCAGAAGTTCAAGAAAGCGGAAAAGAAATTCAAACGTTAAGCTGGTCTTGATGATAAAAGCCCAAAGTTTGCTTTGGGCTTTTTTGCTGCTATTCTTTTATTAGTTAATATAAACAATGCATATTTTTGTTTAGTTTGGCTTGGCTTTGGGTTTTATTTAAAATAAATAATATAAGTTGTTGAAATGTAATAAGAATTATTTTTTGTTAAATTTCGCACCAGTGCTATAATGCCACCGCAAAATTTCTACAAATTGATTATTTTTTAAACCATATTGGATTGTGCATTGCATGTTGAAACTCCATATAACGCAGCCTCAGTTGATTGATGCACAGCAAAACTATGCTGCGTTGGACGCTATTCCAGCCATGCAGCGTCGCCGTCTATCTGCATTGGCAAAAATGGCATTAAGCAGTGCTTTGACAAGCTTAAATGGTCAACATGTTGATTATATTGTATGGGTTTCCCGATTTGGGGATGAACAAAAAACCTTGGATATTCTCCAAGACGTATTACAACAACAAACACCATCACCAACACAATTTTCAACCTCAGTTCATAATGCAATTGCAGGCTTGTATTCGATTCTATGTCAGGATGCGACGCCCTCGACAAGTTTAAGCTGTGAATGGACGGAAGCATTGATTGAGGCTTATGCAATTTTAAAGTCAACAACTACCGCACAACGTGTGTTAGTGGTGGCATATGATCAAGCTTTACCGAGTGTTTATGCTGATACGGTTGAGTTCCCCGCATTTGCTTTGGCGACCGTTGTGAGTTTAGAAAATCCCAATCTGGAAGTTTTACAGCTCAGTGGCTCGGAATCATTAGAAAGTTTAGCTTTTTACCAGTTTTGGCAGGCTGCAGAAGTAGGTCAATCTGTGTTGAGATGGAAAAAATGTTAAAGCTGAATCAGATTAAACAGAAAGCCAATTATGCTTGGCGTGTTGCAGCAACAGGTTTCAGCTTTGCCAGTTTTGGTGCCGGTGGGGTTGGGATTGCAACCATTGTGGCACCCTTGGTTCATTTAAGCAGCCGCAATCCAGTTGTACGTCAGCAACGTGCACAGCAAGTCATTCATTACAGCTTTAAGGGCTTTACTGAAATGATGGTCAAACTTGGCGTCATGACCTATTCAGTCGAGGGGCTGGAAAAACTGCAACATAGCCGCCAAGAGTTGGTAATTGCCAATCATCCGACCTTGATTGATGTGGTGGTGATGATTGGATTGATGCAGCAGGCCAATTGTGTGGTGAAGCAATCGCTTTGGTCAAATCCGTTTACTCGTGGTCCAGTACGTAGTGCGGGTTATATTTTAAATGCGGGTTCGCAGCAGTTTATTGAAGACTGTGTGCTTCGATTAAAACAGCAAGGTGCAGCTTCATTACTGATTTTTCCTGAAGGAACGCGAACCGAAAAAGGCGAATGTCTGAATGAGTTCCAACGCGGCGCTGCAAATATTGCGATTCGTGCCAATGTGCCGGTACGTCCAGTTTTGATTAGATGTACACCCTCGACCTTAACCAAAAATGAAAAATGGTATCATGTGCCCGCACAGCCTTTTCATATCGAGATTAAGGTACTGGATGCAATTGAAGTCCAAGATATCTTGGCAGATTCAGACGTATCACCGAAACAGGTGCGTCAGTTGAATCAAGGTTTTTATCAAATTTTTAATAATGAGTTATCGAAAAATGAGCAATCTTGCTGATGAATTAAAGCAAATGATTATTGATGTTCTCGCGCTTGAGGATATTGGCATCAGTGATATTGAAACTGAAGCACCATTGTTTGGTGAGGGTTTGGGCTTAGACTCAATTGATGCGCTCGAGTTGGGCTTGGCATTGAAAAAACGCTATAACATTCATTTGAATGCAGAATCAGATGAAACCAAACAACATTTTAAATCAGTTCAAAGTTTAGTGGCTTTGGTTGAAGCTCAGCAAGCAGGTTAAGGAGTAGATCAATGTTAACTCAAGAACAGGTGCTGGCAAAGTTAAGAGAGTGGATGCAGGATTTATTCGAAATTGAACCTGATGATATCCAACTTGATTCCAATTTATATGAAGATCTCGATGTAGACAGTATTGATGCTGTCGATCTGGTGGTTAAAATTAAAGAACTGACTGGTAAACAAGTCAAGCCTGAAGATTTTAAAGCAGTCAGAACCGTACAAGATGTTGTTGCTGTCATTCAGAACATGACCGCTGAATGAGACATCTCATTAGAGGGGGATTGATCACTTTTTTTGTGTTGTACCCCTTTATTGTTGGATGGAGCCTGTCGCATGGACAGTTCATCTGGGTCAGTATTTTACTGATCGTTTTGGGTGTGAGTCGCTTGCTGAGCGCCAAAAGAGATTTGATGTTACCACTGACTGGTTTAGCCATTATTTGTGGTGGATTGAGCCTGATTTTAAAAGATCATGCTTGGCTCAAGCTTTATCCTGTGGGTATGAGTCTTGGTGCGTTGATCATTTTTGCACTGACACTGTATCGACCACCGTCCATGATTGAGCGTTTTGCGCGTCTGGTTGAGCCTGATCTGCCAGCCTCTGGTGTAGTATGGACACGGAAAGTCACTGTGGTTTGGTGCTTCTTCTTTGCAATAAATGCCATGATTGCACTGGCAACGGTATTTGCACCCATGAAATATTGGATCATTTATAACGGCTTTGTGTCTTACCTATTGATGGGAATCTTATTTCTCGGTGAGTACATCTTGCGAAAAAAACATCAACGTTTAAATCAAACGGCCCCTTAAAATATTATGCCTATTTCTTTTTATAATGATGCTGATTCAGCGAATGCGTTGTGTATTAGCTCTGAATTAAAAACAATTTCTTATGCCGATTTTTGGCAAGACGTCGCTGAACAAGCCGCCGCAATCAGGGGATTGAGCCAAGAGACTTGGGCATTGTGGGAACAAGATAGTTACCAGTTTTTGCTATTATTTTTTGCAGGCTTATTGGCCAATAAAAAAATCATTTTACCTCCCAATCGTGTTCGAGATTTAGAACAACAATTGGCCCAGCAACAGATTTACTTTCTGAGCCGTCAACCTGTTGCTGCGACTGTGAATGTAGACGAAAGCTTTTCGCAACTGATTCGTATACAAGATGATGATTTTTTAAATCAGGCTGAGATCATATTCTTTACCTCAGGTTCAACTGGTGAACCGAAAAAGATTGAACGTACTTTGAAGCAACTGCTCAATGAAGTGATTGGCTTAGCCAGTAGTTTTCAGTTCAAGCAGAAAAGCGTTGCTATTGCAACAGTCAGTCACCAGCATATTTATGGATTACTGTTCAAACTGCTTTTACCACTCGCAACAGGACGCCATTTTTTTAATCCGCAATTGGCTTTTCCTGAAGATGTCATTCAGGCTCAACAGCGTTTAGCCCAACAAGGGTGGAGCAACTATCTGATTTCCAGTCCTGCTTTATTGAAACGCTGGGCGCAGGATCTGGTCTTGCAGCAGTGTGAACTAGTGTTCAGTTCGGGTGGCAAATTAGATGCAGGTGTCCGACCACATTTGAATGTTCCGATTGTTGAAGTACTCGGGAGCTCAGAAACCGGAGGCATTGCACATCGTCAATATGATGATGCGGCATGGACAGCTTTTAATAATGTTGAGATTCAGATTGCTGCAAACACCCAACTCATGGTGCAAAGTAACCATGCGGGCGAGTCTGGCTGGATCATCACAGGTGATGCTGCAGAGTGGATTAAGATTGACAATAAGCAATTCAAACTTTTAGGTCGCTTGGACCGTATTATCAAGTTGGAAGAAAAGCGCTTGAGTCTGGATGCGATTGAACACAGTTTGAATACTTTGCTGGAAGTAGAGCAAAGCCACACACTCTTACTTGAACATCAGCATCGTCAAATTCTGGCAGCGATTGTGGTGCTCAGTGTCGAGGCTCAACAGCAATTAATGACGATAGGTAAAGCCGTTTTTGTCAAACAGTTGAAGCAGCAGTTACAGTTTCAGCTGGAAAGCATTGCCATTCCGCGACAGTGGCGTTTTTTGAGCCAGATTCCGCAAAATACCCAGTCAAAACGCGATAAAAATTATTTAAAAGCATTATTTAGCCCGATGTTACAGCCTGTCGTGTTATCTCAATGGCAACAACAGGATGAGCAATATTTCAGCCTTGAATTTCCTGCTGAACTGGAATGTTTTAAGGGGCATTTTCCAACCCAACCGATTTATCCAGGTGTGGGACAAATTGGCTTTATTCAGCAGTTTGCCAAGAATAGTTGGTCTGATTTACAGTGGTGTCAGGGGTTTGAGCAATTGAAGTTTCAAAACCTGATTCGTCCTTATGCGGTGGTGCAATTAAAATTAAGTCGTAAATTACATAAAATCAGCTTTGAAATCACCTCAGAGCAACAGGTCTTGGCTTCAGGGCGCTTATTGTTTGCGCTTGAACAGGTTTAGGAGTCCGCTGATGTTGAACTATGGCATTGTTATTCCTGTGTATAATCATCCGCACTATCTTGCTGATCTTGTTGAGTATCTGGAACAATTTCAATGTCCGATTATTCTCATCAATGATGGCAGTGATGCCGAATGTACGGCGATTCTGCATCAACTGGCACAACAGCATCCATTGGTTGATCTAGTGGAACATCAGACCAACCAAGGCAAGGGGCAAGCGGTCATGACTGGGCTGCAACATGCTTTCCAGTTAGGAATGACACATGCACTGCAACTAGATGCGGATGGTCAGCATTGCTGGGAAGATGTGCCGAAATTTATCGAACAGTCGCAGCAACATCCCCAAGCGATGGTGATTGGACAGCCGATCTTTGATGATTCAGTGCCGAAAAAGCGTCTGTATGGACGTTATGTCACGCATTTCTGGGTCTGGTTAAACAGCTTGTCTTTCGAAATTAAAGACAGTATGTGCGGTTTCCGGGTCTATCCCTTGGCGAAAACGATAGCTGTACTCAATGCTGCTCAATTCCAACCTCGAATGGGTTTTGATAGTGAAATTTTGGTCCGCTTAAAATGGGAAGATACCCCTTTTGTGAATGTGCCTACACGGGTAATTTATCCTGAACATGGTGTGTCACATTTTAATGTGTGGCGTGATAATCTAGGCTTAAGTCAGGCACATGCTCGATTATTTGCAGGGATGCTGCTGCGCTTTCCAAAACTGATTTGGCATAAGTTTAAGGCGGACTGATGACGATACCGCAAACTTCGCAGGATACATGGCATCAAATTAAGGAACGAGGCGGACTGTTGCCGCTGATGCTGATGCTTGGATTTTATCGCTGTGGCGGACGTTGGTTATGCCGTGTGGTACTGTATTTTATTATTATGTGGTATTGGCTGTTTGCGGTAACAGCTCGACAGGCTTCTTTACAATATTTACAGCGTTTGCATCAATTTGCAGGGTCTCAGTCACCGTTTACAGCAATGCCGAACTGGATGAATAGCTATACGCATTTCATGCAGTTTGGTGAGTGTATTCTGGATAAAATTGAGGGCTGGTTAGGGCATATTCCTGAGCAAAAACTGCAATTGTTTGGGCATCAGCACTTCCAGCAACACTACCAAAAAGGCGCGATTATTGTGGTGTCGCACTTTGGCAATATTGAGCTACTGCGGGCGCTAAAGTCAGAGCACCCACAAAAAATTAATGTACTGGTGTATCAAAAGCATGCCTCACAATTTAATCAGTTTTTAAAAAAAATTAATGATAAGGCTGATGTCAATTTAATTGCAGTAGATGAACTTGGCATTGAAACAGCGATGCTGTTACAGGAAAAGATGGAGCAGGGGGAGTGGGTGATCGTGGCGGCGGATCGGATTCCTGTGCAGTCGGATCGAGTGCAAAGCATCCAGTTTTTGGGACATGAGGCTGCATTACCACAAGGGGCATGGATTTTGGCCAATTTACTCAAAGTTCCGGTGCTAGCCGTATTTTGTTATCGCGTCCAGCAGAAGTTTCAGGTGCATATTCATGCGATTGCCAAGCAAGTGGATTTACCGCGTAAAACCCGATTAAGCAGCATGCAGCAGATCACCCAATCCTATGTCGCCGTATTAGAACAACATTGCTTACGGGCACCGTATCAATGGTTTAATTTTTATCAGTTTTGGACAAAATAACGTGAATGCAAGTCAAAGTGAAGCAATGCTCAAGCCGGTTCTGATTGTCGGCGAGCAGCCACTCAGTATTGAAGATGTGGTGGCGGTTGCTCGACAACAGCGTCAAGTGGCTTTACCGACAGCAACAGCTTGGCGTGAATTGATTCAGCGCGGTGCAGATTTTCTGGATCAGTTGTTGCTGGATGAAGGCGTGATCTACGGCGTTACCACAGGCTATGGGGATTCATGTCTGGTTGAAATTCCGATGCATCAAGTCAATGAATTGCCTTTGCATCTGTCTCGTTTTCATGGCTGCGGTCTCGGTGAAAATCTGGATTTGATCACTGCCCGTGCGGTAGTGGTGACTCGTCTTTGTTCACTTGCACGAGGTTATTCGGGGGTGTCTTTGGCCTTGCTGGAGCGTCTGGTCTGGATGCTGAATGAAAACATTATTCCAGTGATTCCATCGGAAGGCTCTGTCGGGGCAAGTGGTGATCTGACGCCTCTGTCCTATATTGCAGGTGCTTTGGTTGGTGAGCGTGATGTCTATGCACAAGGCAAGATTGTGCCGATTGCACAAGTCTATGCAGAGCAAGGCTTGGACGCCTTGGTGTTACGCCCTAAAGAAGGCTTGGCACTGATGAATGGTACCGCGGTGATGACGGCGATTGCCTGCTTAAACTATAAAAAAGCAGAGCAGGTGGCATTGGCCAGTACCTTGATTACCGCTTTGAATGTGTTGGCCTTAGAAGGTAATCCAAGTCATTTTGATGAAGTCTTATTTGCCCAAAAACCGCATCAAGGTCAGCAACATATTGCCCAGCAATTACGTGAATGGCTAAACAGTGAAGTGCAGACAGCACACCAAAGTCCACGTTTACAAGATCGTTATTCTTTACGCTGTGCGCCGCATATTATTGGTGTGTTTGAAGATTCAAAAACATGGTTGCGTCAATTTATCGAAAATGAATTAAATTCCAGCAATGATAATCCGCTGATTGATCCTGTGAATTTACGGGTGCTGCATGGCGGGCATTTCTATGGCGGGCATATTGCGCAAGCTATGGACAGTTTGAAGATTATGATCGCCAATATTGCCGACTTGATGGACCGACAAATTGCACAGCTGGTCGACCATAAAATGAATCATGGCTTAGCACGCAATTTAACGGGTGCCAGTGCCGAGCGCCTGCCTTTGAATCATGGTTTTAAAGCGGTACAAATTGGGGTTTCGGCTTGGACCGCTGAAGCCTTGAAGCATACCTTGGCCGCGTCTATTTTCTCACGCTCGACCGAATGCCATAACCAAGACAAAGTCAGTATGGGGACCATTGCCGCCCGAGATGCGACTCGGGTCATTACCTTGACGCAGCAGGTTTTGGCGGCCTTATGCTGTGCCAGTGTACAGGCCGTGCATTTGAAAGGTGTTGAATCTCAACTAAGCCCGCCTTTAAAAGCTTTTGTTGAGTGGACCTTACAAAGTTTTGCACTACTGCAAGAAGATCGTCCTTTACAAACTGAACTACAACAGATTATTGATCGTTTCGACAACTTTGAATTGTTCAATCAATTCCAACAACAGGTCTAGGAGCGACAGATGCAGGCAGATGTAATCATTGAAATCCCGTTTCATGATGTGGATACCATGAATGTGGTCTGGCATGGGCATTATTTAAAGTATTTCGAAATTGCACGTTGTAAGTTATTGGAACAGTTTAATTATAACTATAACCAGATGAGAGCATCGGGCTATGCGTGGCCTGTGATTGAAAGCCATGTGCGTTATGTGCAGGGGATTGAGTTTGAACAGAAAATTAAAGTTCGTGCGATTTTAAAAGAATGGGAAAACCGTTTAAAAATTGAATATCTGATTCTTGATGCGAACACTGGACGACGTTTAACCAAAGGCTATACCACGCAAGTGGCTGTGAATATGGAGACCCGAGAAATGTGTTTCCAGTCACCGCAAATTTTATTGGATTGTTTAAATGCATGGGATGCGTTTAAGGAGCACCCGCATGGTTAATTCTGGTTTTTTGAATCTCAATCGCCTTGTTGCATTGATGCAACAGCGTGCTTGCTGGTTATTACTCAGTGTTGTTAGTGTATTGTTTAGTTTGAGTGTTTCCGTATCGGCACATGCGGATCAGGTCTCGACAATTTTTAATCAGCTTGCTAAAAGTGAACTCATTCGCGCCGATTTTGAACAGCAAAAAAAGTTGGCAAGTTTAAACAAGACTTTTGTTTCCAATGGCACACTGACCTTTGCGAAATCAAATGGTATACTTTGGCAAATTAAACGACCTGTGCAAGCAGGTTTGATCGTAACCCAAAAGAAACTCATCCAGAAAACACAACGAACCTATAGCCAGATCCAGATTGACCAATCGCCTTATAGTTCGGTTGCGACCTTATTTTTGCAACTGATGTCGGGTGATGATAAAGCCTTGGCGAAGAATTTTAATGTGTTATCCGCCAATTACAGCCCGACAGGATGGAATATCGCGTTAACACCTAAATCAGCGCTATTTAAAAAGTTGTTCCTGAGAATTGATGCGCAAGGACAACAGTATGTGAATAAGATTGTGATTCAAGAACAGGCCAATAATAGCACCACGATTTTATTCCGTAATCAAACCACTCAACCGAATCAACTGACGGCTGCTGAAGATGCGCTTTTCCAATTGGCAAAATAAATTTACTGCCATCTGGTTAGTTCTTTTAACCATTGTTGGACTTGCGCTGGCAGTGGCATGGGTCAAAAAAGAGATCCATATCCAGACCAATATTTTTGCTTTGCTGCCTGAAACGCAAAAAAATCCTGAGCTTGCTAAAACACAGCAATATATGAGTGATCAGCTCAATGAAAAAGTCTTTGTTGTTTTAGAAAGTCAGGATCAACAGGCCTTAGCGCAAGCCACTCAGTTGTTTCAACAGAAGTTACTACACAGTGACCTGTGGCAACCGCTTCGACCACAGTTGGATTTAGCACAGTTTTCCAAACAGCTATATCAACATCGGGCAGGTTTGCTGAATCAACAAGACCGACAGTTTTTGCAACAGCAGGATTATGAGGCACTGACCGAACAAAGCCTGATGCAGTTAATGAGTGTCGGGATGCCGATTACCGCGACCTCACTACAGCAAGACCCTTTATTGCTGTTTCCACGCTATATGTTGAGTGTGGCCAATCAGCTTTCAAGCAATGTTGAGCTGGAAGATGGTTTTGCAACCATTCATGATGAGCAAAAGACCTCACGCTTATTGGTTCTGCAATTAAAACAGAGTCCTTATAACATTGATTATCAGGAACAGGTCAGCGCTTGGATTGAACAGTTGCAGCCTGAGCTGAATAAATTGCAGGTTCAATCGCATTGGACGGGGACCATTTTATTTTCTAATTATGGAACCCAGTCGGCCAAGCAGGAAATCTCAACCATTGGCCTCGGTTCGACCTTGGGCTTAATCCTGTTGGTCTGGTTTGGCTTCCGTTCATTCCGACCGCTCATTACTGAATTTATCGCAGTGTCGACGGGGAGCTTATTGGCATTTGCGGTGACACATCTGGTGTTTGGTGAAATCCATCTGATGACCTTGGTTTTTGGCGCCAGCCTGATTGGGGTGTGTGTCGATTTCTCTTTCTATTTTATGGCAATGCAATCGCAGCATCGTAAACTGGATGGATTTAGGATTCTTAGACCGTTGCTGCCAAGCTTATTTATGGGCTTAATGACCACGGTTGTGGCCTATATTTTTCTGAGCTTTACGCCGTTTCCTGCCTTTAGGCAAATTGCGGTATTTTCAATTGTCGGTTTGGTCGCTGCTTGGATCACCAGTGTATTGCTCCTACCGCGCTTAGCTCCGCTGAATGCACAAGCTGCAATTCGACGCTTAGCTTGGATTGGAATGGCCAGACAATGGTTTCAGCAACATCAAAAACTACGCTATGGCTTTATTTTGAGTATCTTGCTGATTGGAGGAGGCAGCCTATTTGCTCTGCAATCCAATGATGATATTCGAAACTTGCAAAGTATGGATGCCAAGCTGAAACAGGAAGATCAATATATTCGTTCCTTGTTTGCCCAGCAGCAAAGCAGTGATTATTTTGTTGTGCGTGCACACTCCAGTGCTGAGCTTGAGCAGCATGAAGCACAATTGATTGATCAATTGCAGCAATTGCAAACTCAGGGGCAGATTGACGGTTTTCAAGCTTTGGGACAATGGATTCCGCCTTTGGCCCAGCAGCAACAAAATGTGCAACTACTTCAGCAGATTCCTGCAACCGCATTGAAAAAGTATGCGGAAAGCATGGGTTTAAATTTTGCGGATCTACTGCAATGGCAACAACAATTGCAGCAGCAACCTTTACTCACAGCACAGGTGTTTCAACAACATCCCTTGGCATTTTTACAGCTCAGTCCTACCGAGCGTCTGGTTATGGTTCGTGGGGTGAAGCAGGCGCAGCGATTAAAGCAATTGGAATCCGCACAGATTGATTTCCAACAACCCGTCAGCACACTGTCTAGTGCGTTTGCACAGCATCGTCAGCAAGCGCAGCATTTATTGATCTATGCCTTATTGGGATTGGCGCTGGGTTTGGGCTTGGTCTATGGCAGGCGTTCGATTATGCCGCTGGTTTTGCCTGTGACTTTGGCGCTGATCAGTACCTTTGCGGTACAGGCATGGTTGGGTGTGGAAATTAACTTGTTCAGTATTATGGGAACCTTCTTGATCATTGGGATTGGTGTGGATTATGCGATTTTCTATCGGCATGGACATGACCATCCACAGGTGGTTGGCATGGCGCTGTTTTTGTGTATGATGTCGACCTTATTGGGCTTTGGACTCTTATCATTGAGTCATACTTATGCGATTCATTGCTTCGGTCTAACCGTTTTATTGGGTGTGATCTTTTCATTTGTTTATGCAACTTTGCTTACACCAGCTGATCAGCACCATATTGTGAATTTAGAAGAGCATTAAAAATTTTAATTTTTTGGGGGCAATGATGATACAAACAGCCGATGTGGTAATTATTGGTGCTGGACCTTCTGGCAGTTCAGCCGCAGCCTTGCTTCGTCAAAAAGGTTATGCGGTCACGGTGATTGAAAAACAATATTTTCCACGCTTTTCAATTGGTGAATCTTTATTACCGCAGTGCATGGTGTTTTTGGAAGAAGCGGGCTTATTAGAAACCGTACGGGAACATGTTCAATCCCGCGCATTCCAGTTTAAAAATGGCGCGGCATTTTTGTGTGGTGAAAAACGTAGCCATTATGATTTTACTGAAAAATTCAGTGCGGGGCCTGGCACCACTTGGCAAGTTCGCCGAGCTGATTTCGATCACTTACTGGCTCAACAAGCGCAGCAATACGGCGCAGATATTCGTTTTGGACATGAAGTTGTTGCGATCGATGTTGAGGTGGAACACCCAGTTTTAACCGTGCTAGATGAGGCACAGCAGCGCTATCAGATTCAAGCCAAGTTTTTATTGGATGCCAGTGGTTTTGGCCGTATCTTACCGAAGTTTCTAGATTTAGAAAGCCCATCCAATTTCCCAGTGCGTCGTGCCTTGTTTACCCATATTGAAGATGGGGTTGGCGATCGTGCTGATTTTGACCGTGACAAAATTTTAATTACCGTACATGAAAAAGACCGTCGTGCTTGGTATTGGCTGATTCCTTTTGCCGATGGTCGTGCTTCCTTTGGTGTGGTGGCAGAGCAGGATTTCTTTGATCATTATCAGGTTGAAGATGCCGCTCAGAATGAACCAGATTTGTTATTGAAACGGATTCTAGCTGATGATGCTGCGTTATCTGAGGTCTTAGCACAGGCGAAATTTGATACGCCTGTACGTACCTTGGTTGGTTATTCGGCAAACGTCAAACATTTGGCTGGTCGGAATTATGCCTTGCTCGGCAATGCAGGAGAGTTTCTCGACCCTGTATTTTCATCGGGAGTGACCATTGCATTAAAATCTTCCAGTCTGGCAATTCCTTTAGTTGATCGAGTGTTGCAAGGTGAACAGGTGGATTGGATGCAGGAGTACGAATTACCGCTGCGTAAAGGGATTAAAGTGTTTCGTGCTTATGTCGAGTCTTGGTACGAAGGCGAGTTTCAGGATGTGGTATTCGCAAGTAATCAAAATGACAACATTCGTCGGATGGTTTCATCATTACTGGCTGGTTATGCATGGGATGATCAAAATCCGATTCATAAAAATGCCAAACGCCGTTTAAGCACCTTGGCCGAGTACTGCCGTGAAGGCGTCGCGCAAGAGAAAGCCTTAGAGGTTTAATATGCAACGGATCTGGATCAACATATTATGCTGTAGCATGTTGCTGTTGAGTGGCTGTCAACTGACGCCCCATGCACAGGGACTAAAAAGCAGTCATTGGCCAGCACAGCAATATCAACGACAAGATCAAGTTGAAGTGCAGTGGAAGGATAAAAGCTTTAGCTTCTTACTGTATCAACAGCAGCAAGGTCAGCAACTCAGTCTGCTTGCTTTGGGTTTAACCGGACAGCCTTTGTTCCAATTACAGTTTGATGGGCAGCAGGTCAAAGTACAGCAACGCATTGATCAGATGCGTTTACTGCCTTTTGAGTTTGTGGTTCGAGATCTGTTATTTGCGACCTATCCTCATTTTGCTCAGTTAGGACAACAGTCTGTTCAGGTACAACAATCTGCAACGCAACAGCAAGTTTTTATTGCTGAAAAGGCTGTACTAGCAATTCAAACTCAAGACAATAGCATTGAGCTTGATAATCTACAGGTACCGTATCGCATGACCTTGAGCCCGATTGAAAATACCTTGAATGGTGATCAATCTGAGCAAGGAGTGCAGCCATGAGTCAATCTTTATCTCAGTTGCAAGCAGTCGGTATTCCCCTCAGTGTCGGGTTATCCGCATTAGGTCAGGATATTCAGCACATCCGTGAAGGTTTAGCGACTCCTGACAATACCCTGACACGGGAAGCAGGTTTTTTAGCGGATCGCGCTGTTTGGGTTGGACGCTATGCAGAGGCATTGATTGAGACTGTGCCTGAATCGCTAAGTCGATTTGACTCGCGGAATCTGCGCTTTGCTTTGACTGCGCTGCAAAAAATTGAGACAGAACTTCAACAGCAGATTGCCAGCATTGATCCAACTCGTTTAAGTATTGTAATGGGTACCTCGACTTCGGGAATATCCGACAGTGAGCTGTTACTGAAACAGTATTTTGATGGGAATGCTGCCATTGAAATTATGCATCAACCGCAAGAAATGGGTTGTCTGGCAAAAGCTCTGCAACATTATCTAGACTGGCAGGGCGCTGCTTATACCATTTCGACAGCCTGTTCTTCCAGCGCCAAAGCCTTTGCCGCAGGGCAACGTTTAATTCAGGCGGACTTAGCTGATGCCGTATTGGTCGGTGGGGTGGATACCTTATGCCAACTGACCTTAAATGGTTTTAACAGTTTGGAAAGTTTATCGGCAGATATTTGCCAACCCTGCGGTATCAATCGTGATGGTATTAATATTGGCGAAGCCGCGGCTTTATTTTTACTGACCAAAGCCTCCGCACCGATCATGTTATATGGTGTGGGTGAATCGATGGATGCATGGCATATTTCTGCGCCGCATCCTGAAGGTCTAGGTGCAGCGACCGCGATGCAGCGCGCCTTGGACAGTGCAGCGATAACAGCGCAAGAGGTGGGGTATATCAATTTGCATGGAACTGCCACACCGCAAAATGATGCGATGGAAATCAAGGCTGTTCGACAAGTCTTTCAAGGCTTGAATGTGCCCTTAAGTAGCACCAAGCATAAAACTGGACATTGTTTGGGAGCGGCGGGTGCGATAGAAGCTTTTATCTGTACTCAACTGTTAAAAGATCAAAGCGGCTTGCCTTTGCATCAACAGGTTGAGATTGATCCTGAGTTGGCGGATCAAAACTATGTCACAGATGCTCGGCAGACCGAGAATATTCGTTATGTGTTGAGTAATTCTTTTGCCTTTGGTGGCAGCAATATCAGCTTGTTATTTGGGGTGCAGCACTAAATGAAATTAGATGCGATTGAATATATTCCACATCAACAACCTATGGTCTTTATTGATCATTTGCTCGAAGTCAAAGACGGTTATGCGATTGCCGAATTGACCATTCGTCCTGAATTAATGTTCTGCGAGGCAGTGGGTTTACCTACATGGGCAAGTATTGAAATTATGGCGCAAACCATTAGTGCCTATTCAGGTTGGATGGGGCAACAATTACAGCAAGCACCAAAAGTGGGGTTTTTGTTGGGAACACGCAAGCTGCAGTTACCCTTTGCGTATTTTGCGCTTGGACAGACCTTAAGAATTCGGGTCGAGCAGCAATATCTGCATGAAGGCCTGGGGCAGTTTTCTTGCGAGATTGATGGTGCTGAGCAGGTGATCAGTGCCTTACTCAGTGTTTATGAACCGACTGATCAATCGACATTGGCATTATAGTTTTAGGAACAACAATGAGTAGAAGAATATTGGTCACGGGTTCAAGCCGTGGCATTGGTAAAGCAATCGCATTACAATTGGCTCAGGCGGGTTTTGACGTGACCATTCACGCCCGTTCACGTGAGGCTGAGGCAGCTCAGGTGGTTGAGCAGATTCAAAAGCTTGGGCAAAACAGCCATTATTTATTATTTGATGTGAATGAACGTGAGTATGTCAAAAGTTTATTAGAGCAAGATGTTGAACAGCATGGCGCTTTCTATGGCGTGGTACTGAATGCAGGTCTCACCCATGACGGTGCTTTCCCTGCATTGACAGATCAGGATTGGGATGAGGTCATTTCGACCTCTTTAGACGGTTTTTATAATGTGCTTAAACCCTTGATCATGCCGATGATTCACCTACGCAAAGGTGGGCGAGTCGTGACGCTTTCTTCGGTCTCAGGCATTATGGGTAATCGTGGACAGGTGAATTATAGTGCAGCAAAAGCAGGCTTGATTGGGGCAACCAAGGCATTGGCTTTGGAGTTGGCCAAGCGCAAAATCACGGTGAACTGTGTGGCACCTGGCCTGATTGAAACGGAAATGGTCACCGATGAAGTCAAAGAGCATGCATTAAAAATGATTCCAATGCAGCGCATGGGGCAGGTGGATGAAGTGGCGGCTGTGGTGAAATTTCTCTGTTCTGATGAAGCCTCTTATATTACCCGTCAGGTGATTTCGGTCAATGGAGGACTGATTTGATGAAGCGTGTTGTGGTTACAGGCATGGCAGGAATTACCTCGCTGGGTGAAAATGCGGATGACATCTTTGCCCAATTTCATGCGGGTAAAAGCGGTATTTGCTATATGTCCGAGTGGGAGCAATATCCAGATTTAAGAACCAAGCTTGCAGGCCCAGTGACAGGTTTTCAAGTCGCCAAGCATTTTAATCGCAAAGTGACACGAGGCATGGGGCGTGTCGCATTAATGTCAGTTATCAGTGCTGAGAATGCCTTGCAAGATGCAGGCTTAATCGGTCATGAGATATTAAATAGCGGTGAAGCCGGCGTGGCCTTTGGCTCATCTGCTGGCAGTGTGGATGCGGTGCGCGAGTTTGGCAATATGCTGATTGATCAAGACATGAGTAAGATCAATGCCACCACCTATATCCGCATGATGTCACATACCAGTGCTGTGAACATGACCGTTTATTTCGGTCTGAAAGGGCTCACCTTGCCAACCTCGAGTGCATGCACCTCAGGTTCAATGGCGATTGGTCAGGCCTATGAAGCGATTAAATACGGTAAACAAACCCTGATGTTGGCCGGTGGGGCGGAAGAGCTGAGTGCCGCAGGTGCCGCCGTTTTTGATGTTTTATTGGCGACCAGTGGGATGAATGATCATCCTGAAAAATCACCACGACCGTTTGATACACGACGAGACGGCTTGGTGATTGGCGAGGGCGCTGGTTGTTTGATTCTCGAAGAATATGAACATGCCAAGCAGCGCGGCGCCACCATTTACGCGGAGATCATTGGCTATGCGAGCAATACCGATGGGCAGCATGTGACCAAGCCTGATAGTGAGCGGATGGGGCAATGCATGCAAATGGCATTGAAAGATGCCCAACTGGATGCCAGCCAGATTGATTATGTCAATGCGCATGGCACTTCAACCGATCAAGGTGATATTGCTGAAAGCCTAGCTACGGCAAGAATTTTAGGGCGTAAACCGATTAGCTCATTAAAAAGCTATTTTGGGCATACCTTGGGGGCGTGTGGGGCAATTGAAGCTTGGTTGGGTATAGAAATGATGCAGCGAGGACAATTGATTCCAACGTTGAATCTGGATGAAATTGATCCACAATGTGGTGATTTAGATTATATTACCCAGCAAGTGAGAGCGAGTGAGATCAATATCATGATGAGCAATAACTTCGCTTTTGGTGGGATTAACACCTCACTGATTTTTAAACGAACAACATAACAAGCAAGGGGCATCATAATGTCAATCAAACAATTATTCTTAGCAACTGTATTAACGACTGGTTTTGCTTCATCTGTTCAAGCTGCGGATACCGTGCATAATCTGGATTTTAAAGCGGCGGTAGACCGTGCAGTTGCTGATGGAACGCTAGATGGAACAGTAAAGTTTTATCTTAAAGGTACTAAATCAGGTGGAAAAGTATTAGAACAAGATATCGTCACCAATCAGAAAACCAATGGTTTTGGTAAGTCAGCTGAAAAGTCATGTGATTGGGTGCTTCGTTCGGCATTAATCCAGTTAGACAAAGCAGCAAAAGCGCGTGGTGCCAATGCAGTGACCAATATCGTGAGTTATTTTAAAAAGAATGAATCACAAAATTCGACCACTTATCAATGCTATAAAGGTATGGCAGTGGCGAGCGTTGCACTGAAAGGCGATATTGTGAAGTTTTAAGTGATTTGATCAGGTTAAGCCAATGACGCTACGTGAAATTGAAATCCATGTTCAGGCATTGGCACAACTGGTTGAAAAGCCCAAAACCGATTTTGCTGATTTAAGCAGCTTTAACCATTATAAAAAACAGCAGATCAGGGACTATCGTAATCATCTGTTGGCGCAACGACTGCAAAGTGATGTTGCTGCGCTCAGTTTTTCCAAACATGAACATGGTAAGCCCTTTCTAAGTTCGCATGCATTACATTTTAACCATACCCATAGCCAGCAATATTATGCCTTGGCGATGAGTGAACGGGTCAAAGATCTTGGGATTGATGTCGAAGAATTGGATCGTAAAGTGCGTTTTGATGCCTTGGCAAAACATGCTTTTCATACCGAAGAATACCAAACTTGGCTGCAGCAAGATCAGGACCCAGAGTATTGGCTGCGGGTCTGGACCACAAAAGAGGCGGTATTGAAAGCGTCAGGCCTTGGTATTCGTTTAGACCTGAATAGTTTGAATACGCAGGTGCATCCATTCAATCATGGGGGTATGTGTTCTCACCCCTTAATCGGTCACTTTGCCTATCAACATTTTATTCTCAATCAGAAGATGGTACTGACCGTGGCATGGCGGGCAGAGCCATCGTGTCGTGGTTTCCAGTTTCCACGCATTCAGATCATTCAGCATTAGAGAACAACCACCATCAATACAGTCATTGATGGTTTTGAGGAAGATTCAAGTTTTGTTGATGACGGATACTTTTTGCTTTTATAACGACACTTTCCCGAGAGAGGCTATAGTAAAAACTGCTGCCAAGAATCACCCCAATAAACCAGTTGAAGGGTGCCAAAAACTGAAAACTCGGAATAAGAACCAACAGCAGGCCGATACTGACTGCTGCCACTAAGCTCATCACCGCTTTTTTATTGATGCCTTTTTGATAGTAATAGGCTGCAGAGGGTTGATCGCTGAATAAGTCATCGACCCGTACTTTTTGTTTGTTAATCAGATAAAAGTCAGCAAGTAGAATACCAAACAGTGGACCGATAAAAGCCGCTAAAGTATCAAGGGTATAGTGAATCAGTTCTGGGGAATTAAATAAATTCCATGGGGTGATAAAGATGGAACCGATCGCTGCAATCATGCCTGCTCTGCGAAAATTAAGAAAACGAGGCGCGAGATTAGAGAAGTCAAAACCTGCCGAAACAAAATTCGCCACAATATTAATGCCAATGGTCGCGGTTAATACCGTCAATAAACCGAGCACCACCACCAATCCGTTATCGATCATGGCAACCGTTTCGAGTGGATCATGTACCATTTTTCCAAAAACACTAAAGGTACCTGAAACAATCATCACCACAATGATGGCAAAGAAAATAAAGTTAAACGGCAGTCCCCAAAAGTTCCCTTTTTTAACCTGTTGCATATCTTTGCCATAACGGGAGAAATCACCAAAGTTGAGTAAGGGACCAGAGAAATAAGACACCACCAATGCAATGGCCACAATAGTTTGCATGATCTGCTGATTGACGCTGAGCTGTTTATCACTGAGATTAAAGGAAATATTATGCCAACCCGCTTTCCACACCAACCATAATGCCAGCGCTAACATCACCACATAGACCATTGGACCTGCCCAATCGATGAAGACCTTGATGGTGTCCATGCCTTTCCAGAAAACCAATGCTTGTATCGCCCAAATAAAACCAAAACAGATCCAGCCAATCGTACTTAGACCTGCAAACTCTGTCAGTGTAAGCGGGTGTAAGGCTGGATAGAACTTAAGTAGAATCATCATCAGGGCATTGGATGCCAACCAGGTTTGAATGCCGTACCATGAAACTGCAATCAGGCCGCGAATTAAGGCAGGAATATAGGCCCCATAAATCCCGAAGGCTTGGCGAGAGATGACGGCATAGGGAACCCCTGAAATTTGACTGGGTTTTGCGACCAAGTTCGCCGCAACTTGGACGATCACGATACCAATGAGTAAGGCAAGCAGAACTTGCCAACTGGCAAGACCGAGTGAAAATAAGCTCGCTGCGACCACATAGCCACCCATACTATGCACATCGGACATCCAAAAGGAAAAGATGTTATACCACGTCCAATTTTGTTGCGCAGGGATGAGGTCTTCATTGGAGAGTTTAGGACTATAGTTCGGGTTATCGCTCATGACGGGTCTTCAAGATAAACAACTGTTCAGACCAGTTATGCAGAAATTAAGCCAACTTCTTTTTATTGGTTTAAATTTGTTATTAATTTATTGATTATATTTGTTTAAATATTTAATTTTAGATTTTAACTGTTCAGACCAGTTGGATTGAAATATGATCAATCTTATTTTTTGAATTAAAAATGTGCAGAAATGAGAAACGTGACTCGAATTCAGATCATTAATCCAAATACCTGTGTCGAAATGACCGCATCGATTGCTGAGGCTGCAAGTCGGGTGGCCGCGGCAGATACCGAAATTATAGCCCAGTCTCCAAAGAATGGTGTTCCTTCAATTGAAGGACATTATGATGAGGCAATGTCTGCCATTGGAGTGCTGGAGTTAATTCAACAAGGGAAAGCACAACAGGTCGATGGGCATATTATCGCCTGCTTTGGTGATCCAGCCTTGCATGCGGCTAGAGAATTGGCTCAGGCGCCTGTGATTGGTATTGCCGAAGCAGCATTTCATATGGCCAGTTTGGTGGCAACAAAATTTTCGATTGTGACTACCTTAGCCCGAACCAAAATTATTGCTGAACATTTATTGCATCAATATGGATTTGAACGAAAATGCGCACAGATTCGATGCATAGATCTACCTGTATTGGCATTGGAACATGATAAGCAAGCGGCATATGAAAAATTATTAGAGAGTTGCCAGCAAGCTAAAATACATGATGGGATTGGTGCAATTGTATTGGGCTGTGGCGGCATGGCCGAGATGGCAGATCAGGTCAGTCTAGAGCTTGGCATTCCGATTATTGATGGGGTTCGGGCTGCGGTAAAACTGATTGAAGGTTTACACGGTTTAGGCATTCAAACCAGTAAGTGGGGAGATTATGATTATCCCTTAATAAAAGGATAATTCAGTGCAACTGTATGTGAAAATATGGATGATAAACGTCTGTTTAAGTTTGGATTTGCTTTGATACCCATACAAAAATGCCAGCATTTCGCTGGCATTTTTAGTTTCAAGAAGAACAGATTTAAGGAATCTGATCTTCTTCAAATTCAGGTTTAACTTGAACAATAAAGTCCTGACGATTCAGACCACGCCATAAAGCGTATGCTGTACCGATATAGATCGATGAGTAGGTACCAACAAAGATACCGACAAACATTGCCATAGAGAACCAGTGTAAGCCATCACCGCCTAAGAACATCATGGCAAGGACCACGAGTAATAAGGTCATCGAGGTGTGAATGGTACGACGTAAGGTTTCTGTCAGCGCAATATCTACGATTTCACGAGGGCTTGCACCACGAATTTTGCGGAAGTTTTCACGGATACGGTCCGATACAACGATGTTATCGTTGAGTGAGAAACCGATTACCGCAAGTACAGCCGCAAGTACGGTTAAGTCGAATGGCCATTGGAACAGCGCGAAGGCACCAAAAATGATGATAATGTCATGGAATAATGACATTACAGCGCCGACTGCCATTTTAAACTCAAAGCGAACGGTGACGTAGATCAACATTAAGATCAATGCCAGCGCAACCGCACCCGCAGAGCGGACATAGAGTTCATTACCCACTGCACCACCGACAGAGTCCACTTTGTGAACTTCTACGGTGTTGTTCGGTAATTGAACCGCTTTGGTGATGCTATTGCTCAGGTCTTCAACATTCAGGTCTTCTTGTACTGGCATACGTACGATGAGGTCAGTACTACTGCCTAAAGTTTGTACCACAGCATCTTTAAAGCCTGCACGATCAAGTGCTTGAACCACTTGAGCAGGTTGAACTCCTTGCTTGTAGTTTAATTCAGCCGAGATACCACCAGTAAAGTCCAAACCAAGATTGAGACCTTTCGTTACGATAAAGAAGATACTGGCAATGGTAATCAGAATCGAGAAGATAGCCGCAGGTTTGGCAATCTTCATGAATGGGATGATTTTTAGATCATCTGGGCGACCGTATTGCTTTGAGTCTTGTTGAGTCAGATCAGTCATGTGAATCTCCTTAAATACTCAACTTGTTCAAATTACGGCGTTTGCCATAAATGAGCTGTACGATTGCACGGGTTACTGTAATTGCAGTAAACATCGAACAAATAATACCAATCATCAAGGTGACTGCGAAGCCTTTGATCGGACCTGTACCAATCGCGAATAAAATAAACGCAACAATGAACGTGGTTAAGTTCGAGTCAAGAATGGTGTTATAGGCCCGATCATAACCGGCCACAATCGCCTGTTTGGGCGAGGCGCCCCAGAGCATTTCCTCTCGTATTCGTTCACAGATCAGGACGTTGGCATCAACCGCCATACCAATGGTAATTACGATACCTGCAATACCCGGCAAGGTGAGGGAAGCTCCAATCCAAGACATTACCGTTAAGATCATGGCAAGGTTAAAGACCAAGGCAAAGTTCGCGATTAAACCGAATAGACGGAAGAACACGATCATCCAGATCGCAACCAGCAAGAAACCGATTTGGGTCGATAATACGCCCTTATCAATGTTTTCTTGACCAAGGCTTGGACCCACGACACGTTCTTCAACGAAGTACATTGGCGCAGCCAAAGCACCTGCACGAAGCATCAAGGCAAGCTCAGCCGCTTCTTGTGGTGAATCTAGACCAGTAATACGGAATTGTGAACCCAATACCGCTTGGATCGTCGCAGCGTTGATTACCACAGATTCGGTATATGGGGTGCGAACTTCGGTTTGAACACCTGTATTTGGATCAGCAACATAAGAGATCTTTTGTTTATTTTCGATAAACAAAACGGCCATGCGCTTGCCGACAGCACCACGAGTGGCATCTGCCATCAACTTACCGCCAGAAGAGTCTAGGGTGATGTTTACTTCAGCACCACCAGAGTCTTGGCTAAAGCCAGAACTTGCGTTTTGAACACGTTCACCGGTCAAAATACGGTTACGTTGTAACAGCAATTGACGACCACTGTCTAAAGACTGATAAGCAAAGACTTCAGTCCCCGGAGGAAGTGGTTGACCATTATATTTACCTGTATATGGGTCAATATATTGATCATTACTATCCGCGACCAAACGGAACTCTAAGTTCGCCGTACGACCCAAGACACGCTTTGCTTCTGCGGTATCTTGCACACCCGGTAATTCAACCACAATACGGTTGCTACCTTGGGTTTGTACCAGTGCTTCAGCCACACCGAGTTCGTTAATACGGTTACGTAAAGTGGTTAAGTTTTGATTCACTGCATAAGATTGAATTTCCTGACGACGAGTGTCGGTATAATTCAGTCTTAAGGTTGCACCAGATGAGGTTGCAACTGCTTGCTGAGTAAATTCATTACCATTACGACGTAAAAAATCGGCCGCTGCATCACGGTCTGCATTGCTGGCAAACTGGACGGTAATGGTATTGTTATTTAAAGCAAGGTTGTTAAATTTGATTTTGTTATCACGGAATTGACGACGCAAATCAGTCGCTGATGTTTCCATACGCTGACTAATTGCTTTATCCATGTCGACTTCGAGCAAGAAGTGTACACCGCCACGTAAGTCTAAACCGAGTTTCATCGGTTTCGCCCCAATTTTTTGCAACCACTCAGGTGTGGTTGGTGCAAGGTTGAGGGCAACTACATAGTCATCACCTAAATCACGGCGTAACACTTCTTTGGCTTTTAACTGCGCTTCAGAAGAGCTTAAACGTAATAATGCCGCGTTATTGGTAAAGCTATTGTCGTGACTGCTAATGTCGGCAGTTTTTAAAATCTGCTCAGCTTTTTGCACGATCGTCTGATCAATTTTTGTGCCTGCTTTTGCCCCAGAAATTTGGACAGCAGGTTCATCTGGATACAGACTTGGAAGTGCATATAACGTACTGATCACAAGTACCACAAGGATCAGTAAATATTTCCATGCAGGGTAACGCATTCGCTTTCTTCTTAAATGAAAAAGTCGTGCTGAGGCACGACTATTTTATGATTAAAGGTTATTTAATGTGCCTTCAGGTAATACTGAAATGACACTCGCACGTTGGATTTTTACCTCAACACCGCGAGTGAGTTCAACTACTGCAAAGTCACCTTCAAGCTTGGTAATTCTCCCCATTAAACCACCAGCAAACACGATTTCGCTGCCTACACCCAAGCTTTCGATTAAAGAACGATGTTCTTTAGCACGTTTTGCCTGAGGTCTCCAGATCAAGAAATAGAAGATTGCGATGAATACCGCGATCATCAATAAGTTTGCCATGAGGCTTGGACCTTGTGTCGCAGCAGGAGCCGCGTGAGCAGTAGAGATGAAAAAACTCATTTCGATTTCCTAAAATTAAAAGGCAAAAAATTAACAATAAATTCCAATTCGTTTTGCAATGTACCTTGTCTTGCGATCAGGCGCAAATCTTGATGCAAATCGTTCTGCTTAGTCTTCTGGACATGCTGGAACTTCTAATCCACGACGGGCATAAAAGTCCTGAACGTATTCATCAAATGTGCCATTATCCAATGCATCACGCATACCTTGCGTCAGGCGTTGGTAGTAACGCAAGTTGTGGATGGTGCCAAGCATTGATGCCAGCATCTCACCACACTTCTCTAAATGATATAAATAGGCACGAGTAAAGTTTTTACAAGTGTAGCAATCACAATGTGGGTCTAAAGGCCCTTTATCATGGCGATATTTACTATTACGGATTCTGACCAGACCATCGGTGACAAAATAATGACCATTACGAGCATTACGGGTTGGCATCACGCAGTCAAACATATCGACACCACGACGAACCGCTTCTACGATGTCTTCTGGTTTACCCACACCCATTAAATAGCGAGGTTTATCCTGTGGCATTTTGTTGGGTAGATAATCAAGCACCTTGATCATTTCTTCTTTCGGTTCACCGACCGATAAGCCACCAATCGCATAACCATCAAAACCAACTTCTAACAAGCCTTTGAGTGACTCGTCACGTAGGTCTTCGTACATCCCACCTTGAATGATGCCGAATAAGGCATTTTTATTGTTAAGCGCATCATGATGATGCGTTTTACAACGTTTGGCCCAGCGTAAAGAAAGTTGCAATGATTTTTGCGCTTCTTCATGGGTGGCAGGGTAAGGGGTACATTCATCAAAAATCATCACGATATCTGAGTTCAATACATGTTGGATCTCCATTGAAATTTCTGGAGACAAGAACACCTTGGAACCATCAATCGGAGAGCGGAAGGTGACACCTTCTTCTTTGATTTTACGCATTGCGCCCAAGCTAAACACTTGGAAACCGCCTGAGTCAGTCAAAATTGGTTTATCCCATTGGATAAACTCATGCAGGCCGCCATGCTCTTTAATCACTTCCAAACCTGGACGTAAGTAAAGGTGGAAGGTGTTTCCTAAGATAATCTGTGCTTGAATTTCTTCAATATCACGTGGGAGCATGCCTTTAACCGTACCGTAAGTACCCACAGGCATAAACACAGGGGTTTCAACCACACCATGTTCTAAAGTAAGTCGACCACGACGGGCGCGCCCCGACTGGCCTAATTTTTCAAATTTCATGTAATAACCTGAGCAAGATCGAAGTGCTACTTTGATTGCAGCGCAAGGAGGCGAAAAAACAGTTCGCTGATCGAAAGCGGCTATTTTCCCCGATTATGGCGTGTAGTTCTACTACTAAATGTAGCGAGAGATAAAATAGATTTAGTTTGATAAGTTTTGAGTGATATTTGCTCGAATGTTGATGAGCAAATACTGATTTAAGTGAATAAGGTTTTTGCATTTTGTAATGCGAAATTTGTGAGGGAATTTGCTATCGAGATGGCGGCATGGATGCCGCCGCGTTAGACTACGGTAGCAGGGATGTACCGTCAGTCTATGAGTAGCGATTAAAGCTGTGCAAGGGTTTTTGCTGAAATGAGTGAGATAACGGTAAGATGCTAAAATGTTATAACTACCGCACTAAAAATTCGGTTTATAGTCAAAATTTTCAGTCGCCAGATTATCCTTAAACGGGCGAATCGCTTTCTTGGATAAAGTCAGGGTATTGATCAAGTTGTTTGGAAACACTTCGATCTGGTTATTAAACAATTCCACGTTACGGTTAAAGATGGTGATTGCCGCACCGACGTTCTCGTTTTGCTCCTGAATATCATCCATCATCTTGCTATACAGCGCATCGGCTTTCAGTTCGGGGTAATTTTCGACCACCACATTCAGACTACGAATCAGCTCCTTACTCATTTTCTCAATTTGTTGTAACTGAGAAATATCCGTGTCATTCACATTCAGATTGAGAATCTGTTGGCGCAATTCGGTGACTTTTTCTAAAGTCGATTTCTCGAACTGGGTGTATTGATCCAACGTTGCTTCCAAGGCTTCTAAGGTCTTTACTTTTTGACGTTCGAAGTTGGCCACTTCTGACCATGCCCGTTTGGTGGCATTAAAATAACGCACGATATTATTACGGATAGAAATGCCCCACACGATCAGTGCGACAAAAATTCCCAAGAAGATCAGTAAACCTGTCATCGCCATTCCCCTTATTGTTATTGCTCAATGATTAGCGAATTAAATTCAGCATGAGTTGTTGAAACTTATGATATTGCGGCATGGTCATGGTTCTTAAGTGTCCACGTAATGCTGGAATATCCTGAATGTCACTGCGTTTACTGGCGGTTTGGAAAAGATTTTGTTCGCCCACGTAACACATGATTTGCTCTTGATGATGATAAATTAAATCACCTGTAAAATGTTGAAAAAAATCATGTAGTTTTAAGGTGAGGCTCGGGCTGATTGCTTTGGCAAGTTGGTGTTGATCAAGACCAAAGATATTCAATTCTTGATTAATCAAAATATCACTGCTTTGCCATGAGCTGGTGTAGGGCGCAAAGAAACGAGCGCGTTGATTGCTGACGGCAATCCCTAAGGCTGGCATTTGAAAAATAAATGCACCCCACAAATCTTTATGGATTTCTTTAACGATTTTTTTATCACGACTCTGATCCTGCAGGATCGGCATTTCGCTGACATAGTGATACTGAAATAGTAGAACCTGATGTTCTGTGTTGCCATCATGCCATGTGGTCGATGCGTATTGGGTAATCTCGTTGGCTTCATTACCCCGATTAAATAGGGGGAAATGTTGCTTTAACTTACTGATCACCAAAAGGGGCTGCGCTTGAATGGGTAAATAAGCTGGGAGTTGTTGGAACTGTAAACCATAGCGTAATACGGTCATGCGTTCTTCTAGATAGTTAATGACGCGTGTTAATGGTTGTTGTGGTTCATAGAGCAAATAGGCCAGAAAACCTGTCAAAAATGCCCCGAGTAGGCTCCAGATATATTGAATATATGGATGTAGAAAATAACCAAAGATTAATGTGCCTACGCTGATCAATGCGAATAAATAGGGCAGTACATTAAAAAAACGCAGGCTGTGATCGTCACGCCAAGGATGCAGTGCATCTAGTAAGGCTTGATCGCTATGTGCTTTCTGCCCAACCTCCCAAAGCCGAGCAATATTGCGAAAAACCTGCGCATTTTTTTTACGTCTGATATGCAGCGCTTGTTGTACAGTGTCGATTGGCATGGAAATAATCGTTTCATTATAATGGGGTGGTCTTGTCTGAATTATGCGTTAAATTTCAGAAACTAAGAAGCCTATAATCTGAATCTAGCTGTGTTTTATTATTTTGAATGAACGGCTTTTACCAAAGCATTTTTATAGGAAAAATCGACTAAACCGTAATTTAGTCGATTGATCAGTATTAAGCATCGAGCTTATCCACCAACATCGCATCGCCATAACTAAAGAAGCGATAACGTTGTTCTACTGCATGGGTATAAGCCGCCAAGATATTGTCTCGATTCGATAGTGCTGAAACTAACATCAATAAGGTCGATTCTGGTAAATGGAAGTTAGTAATCAAACGATCTACGATGCAGAACTGATAACCTGGATAGATAAAGATTTGCGTATCACCTGTCCAAGCTGCAATTTGACCTTGATTGGCTTGTGCTGCGCTTTCTAGGGCACGGGTCGCCGTGGTACCCACTGCAATGACTTTATTACCGCGTGCTTTGGTGGCCAAAATCAGGTCAATCGTGGCTTGCGGTACGTCACACCATTCACTGTGCATAATATGATTGGTAATGTCTGTAGTACGCACAGGCATAAAAGTCCCTGCACCGACATGTAGCGTGACAAAGGTTTTTTGCACGCCTTTGGCTGCTAGTTTTTCTAATAAGCCTTGGTCGAAATGCAGACTGGCTGTTGGTGCTGCAACGCTGGCAATTTTTTCAGGGTCGTGGAACACGGTTTGATAACGTTCAGTATCAATCTCTTCCGCTTCACGGTTGAAATAAGGTGGAATCGGCAGTTGACCGTATTGATCCAGCACCGACAAAATCGGTTGTGAAAACTTCACCACAAATAGGTTTTCGTGGCGACCTTGTACGGTGACAGGCACCGCATCTTCACCGATATACAGTTCTGCGCCAGCTTTCGGTGAGTTGCTTGATTTGATGTGGCAATGGGCAGTGTGGGTATCCAACATGCGCTCAACCAGAACTTCGATTGCCCCGCCTGTAGCACGTTTACCTTTTAAGCGTGCTTTCATGACTTTGGTGTCATTCAGTACCAGTAAATCACCGTCTTCGAGTAGGTCGAGAATGTCGGTAAAGACGTGGTCGTGATACTGACCTTGCGCATCGATATGCAGTAGGCGAGATGCGCTACGGCTGTCTAATGGATAGCGAGCAATAAGTTCATCAGGGAGATCAAACGAAAAGTCGGAGAGTTGCATACATCTAAAACATTGCAAAAATTGGGCGTAGTATAGTCTTTTTTGCGTTTTCTCGCTGAGTTAGCGTGTTTATAAGCAGAAAAATATCTGAATGATTTAAAAGTGAGCAATAAGCGTGAGTTAGTGTTTGACAATAAAATCAAACAGGTTATTATACGCAACACAAAGCATCGCACTCTTCCCGAGGTGGTGAAATTGGTAGACGCGGCGGACTCAAAATCCGCTGTCAGAGATGACGTGTCGGTTCGAGTCCGACCCTCGGGACCACAGATATAAAATTATATGCCAACATACAGCATATAAACTTCGAAAGCCCTGATAATTCAGGGCTTTGTTGTTTTTAAATGTCGAAACATACAAACATATACCACTATACAGCGTAGAATAATAAGGATACATTTGAGGATATATTCACTGCGGTCAACTTCCGTATCCTCATTCGGAGTGAAATCCTTATGGCTAAACAGATTAAGCCACTTTCTTCTACTCAATGTGATAGCGCAAAACCTAAAGAAAAAGATTACAACTTGTATGATGGGCAAGGTCTGATTTTATTTGTCCGTAAAAATGGTTCAAAGGTCTGGAGATTCAAATATAAACGTCCTAATGGCAAAGATGGATTAATGACATTGGGCAACTACCCAGCCCTTACTTTAAAAGAAGCTCGGGAACGTAGAGCCATTTATTTAAATCAATTAGCCAATAATATTGACCCCATAAATCAAATAAAAATTGAAGAAGCCAAAAATAGCGATGAGTTCAGTTTTGAACGTATTGCACGTGATTGGCATGAGGCTTATGTAGCTACTGGCAAGTGGAATCAAGCTACGGCAAGAAAAGCCTTAAGTAATTTTGAAATGTACGTTTTCCCAGTTATTGGTAGCAAGCCAATAGACACGATTAAAACCCGAGATTTGTATAACGTCCTGAGTAAGATTGAAGAAAAGGGCTATTTAGAAATCGTGAGTAAAACACGCCAAAGATTTTCGGGAATTTTCGCTTATGCCATCACTAAGGGATATATTGACCTTAGCCCAGCCGTGGCGTTGAGTGATGCAATCACGATTACAAGAAAAACTAAGCACTATCCTAAATTGCCATTGGCACGATTACCTGAATTTTTTATTCGTTTAAGGAATGATGGAGGCAACCCAATTACTAAGTTGTGCTTAGAATTTGCCCTACATACTTTTGCCCGATCTAGTGAGCTACGCTTTGCTCGCTGGAATGAATTTGATTTTGATAAAAAGATATGGACCATACCGCCTACAAGGGAATTGATTGCAGGATATAAAGATTCTCACAGAGGCGCAAAGATGAAAGAAAAGCATCTTATTCCTTTATCTCCACAAGCATTGAAGCTCATAAAAGAAACACAAGTCTATAGCGGTATTTCCTTAAATGTATTTCCTAACAGTGTAGATATGGCTGGCTTTTTGAGTGAAAACACAGTCAATGACATGATAAGGCGTATGGGTTACAGCACCCAAGATGATGTATGTATTCATGGCTTTAGGGGGATGGCTTGTGGTGCATTGATTGAAAGCACTTTATTCACTGAGGATGCAGTAGAGAAGCAAATGAGCCACCAAGAACGTAATGGCGTAAGATTGGCTTATATGCACCATGCGGAGTTTATGGAAGAACGTAGAATGATGCTTTGTTGGTGGAGTGATTACCTAGAAGCCAACCAAGAGAAATTTATTAGCCCGATGGAGTTTAGCCTTTCATTGATGGAGCAGGCAAAGCAGGGCGTAATTAACATTAAATATGCGAAGTTGATTAAGCTTAAATTGGCTGAAATGACAAATTCATTTATTGCTTAATTAGGCGAAAATGGCATATGTAAAAACAGTTTTTAACTTGTGGATTTTGCCCAAACTCTAATTTTTATGTTTTACGGATATAGTGCTTTTTTGAGTGTTACAGGTGTTACTAGGTTACACTATTGTTTTATAAGGGTTTAATTTTTAAAAGCTGTAACACTTTTTATTTTGTAGGTTACATATTTGTTTTTGTTGAATTATTTTAAGTTCTAGAGCGTTTGTTTTGTGGCTGTAACCTACTTTTGAATTGGGTTTTACGGCATAAAATGAATACGTTTTATTGAATAAAATACTGTTTTATAAGTATTAAATTTTAAGTTTGGCTGTAACCAATTTTGTAACCTATTTTTTGATGAATTTTGTATATGGTAAATTGAGTTACAGAATAGGATATTGCCAATCATATAACTGGAGGAAGACTGAGAAACTTGGATAAATATCTAATCAATTGACAATAATGACGGCTTTTTGAGTGATACTTTGTGTTTTGCATTAGCAAGATCGGTGATTGAATTATTCCATGAATATGCTTCTATACACCACTAAATCAAAATCTAATATACTTAAATATCAAAATTGAGTGGTCTTAAATTATGAAATATTTAACTGATGATGAGCAAAACAGCTTTATTTCAAATTTAGACAATAGCTTATGGTTTCATTGGTTTTTAATTGTTGGTGATGTAGTTAAGTTTTATTCATTGCAAGAAACTAATGAGGCAGTAGTGGTAAGTCAAGATTTTCTTATTGATTTACTTAAGTATGATGAAGATAATATTGAATTATTCAGAAATAAATTCAAAAAATATATTAAAAATAACAATGGTGAATTTAGATCGTTAGGTGTATTTCCTGAATACTTTCATCCTAGGGATAAGAAAATAAGAAATATTGAGGTGGATGTAATAAGAGTAAAGTTAATGCTAGAACAAGATGAAGGTATAAGAAATGAATTGCTAAAAAAATTAAATAAGTTTGAAGAGTTGGATAATCCTGAATATAAAGCTTTGACGAAAATTCAAGAAGCTGAAAATTGCTTTTTTTGGGCTATTAGATCATTAAGATTACATTATAAAAATGAAAAAATGAAAGATTTTATCGGATTACCCAGAGCTATGTTTTTACACGGTTATGCATGTGGATTGTTGGGAATTGATAGTGGCGTATATACAAAGCTAAATGAGGATAAAACCGCACAGGAAAAGGGTGGAGAAGTTCTTAAGAATAAAGCACAACTTGCAGAATTAAAACTTATATACCTTTGGAAACAACGATTTAATAATAGTGAACTAACGGCAAAAGAAAAAATAAATATGACTAGTTTTGCTAGATATATATTAAGGCATCCTAGTTTAATTTGTGACTCAAATGGCATTGAAATAAAAGATAGTGAAGGAAATCCGTGGTATGGAGTTGAAAGTACCATTACTAGAAAACTAGGTAATTTTGAAAAAACATGTAAGGGCTAGCTAATACATGTATTTACTAGACCTTAATTACACAAGCTAGCTTATATTGTTACAAGCTAGCTCATATATTTTTTGTATTAAAAATCAATAACAAAATAGTCCTCATAAACCGATATGAGGGCTTATAAATGCAAATTCATGCTTTACCTACTCACGCACAACCGCTACGAGTATCTCAAAAAACCACTTGTCAGATGCTAGACCTCACAGCAGAGGGATTACGCAAACTGATAGCAAAAGACCCAACATTCCCTAAGCCTTACAAAGCTGGTACTACACGCCAAGCCCCTGTTTATTTCGACTATGCAGAATTGGTGCAATGGCATAAAAGCCAAAAGCAAGCAAATGATGTGCGGTCGGTTTAGGTGGGGGAATAGCCATGCTTAAACAACAATACTTAAGGGAAGAACAACCAAGTACAGAGCGCTTTTATCGTATGAGCGACCTTGCCAATATTCCTGAACGCCCCGCACGTATTCATCAATATAAATCAGGTATTAACAAAGGCAAAACCCGAGTGATCGGAGAGCGTCAAGCCAGTAAAGGCTTGATAGGTGTATCAGAGAAAACTTTATGGGAATGGGTGCGTAAAGGTGAATTCCCCCAACCCATCAAATTAAGCCCGACCATTACCGTATGGCGTGCAACAGATATAGCTGAATGGATGAAATCAAAAGAAATGGAGTGTTCAAAATGATTACGCATTTTCCAACGGATTACTCCCCTGATTTACAGCAACAAATACAGCCAATCTATTGTTCTCATAAATTGTCATGGTTGACGCTTATTTGTTATTACCACCATGATGAAAATGACAATAGACGACCATTATTAAGTTTAGATGGGGATAAGTTGTTTATCAAAGATGTACTTTCGACAGACCAATTTATTGATTTAAATCCATTAATTGATAGCTATGCTAAAAATTATGATGTTGTATTTATTTCATTTAATGCACATATGTTGAAATATATTTCACTCATGGCACAAATTAAACCACTGGGCATAAAAATTCTTTGTGCGAATAAAGATACATCCATTGAAACGCCTCATTTAACAATTGATGGGCATGATATGGAGTTTTTTTACCAAGAAATAACACCTGAATGCTTTACTTTTGATGATGCTGTTAAATGGTTTAAAGACAAACATGGTACGGCAAGTGTTATTGAATTTAGCGGATTAGCAATTCGTCAACTGGTTGCACTTGGTCAGCATACTAAGGAGGGTTCACGTGAAAACAATACTTTCTAAGCCCCATACCCTTGCAAACCAACTCAAAGCTTTATATTCTAAATCTGCCCAACAAAAAGCAGTTGGACTAGTCTTGGCAGACTATCAATTCTCAAAGCGCACAGTCCGCTATAAGGGCTTTTTTTTGTGCGTATTATCTCTATGCGTTCGCATTTTATGGCGAAGCTGGAGAGGGACACGTTTACGTGTGCAAGTGACTTTGAGAGCTTGTCTGCCAACCCTTTTCAGCTTTGCCACCAATTACTTGGCAGTAAATGGCAAAGCTCTTTTAATCTCAAAGGAGCGCATTAATCATGCCTAATCAAATTACTAATACCCAAAACAAAATATTTCAGGTCCTTTCAGAGCTGGATAAACCAGTTAAAGATTATTTCTTTTGCTTGAAGGAAATTCAGGCTTTACATGATGCTGTGATCTATTCCATAGGCTGTGAAAGTAATCACCAGTTTAAAAATGAAATCAAAACAGCACATTCAGCTTTATATGCTTCACTTCAAATTATTAATCCGTGGATTATCCAATTAGATGAGCGAGCAGATGCTATTAGTGATATTGCAAAAAATGACAATCCAACAGCTTTAGTTCACACCATTCTGAATGATTTTCAAAAACTTGATGTCGATGCACAGCATTTGATAAATCTTGCCAAAATCGCTTGTGATCAATCATTACAGATTGATCCAGCAACATTTAAAATTTCGGGGATGGGTTTTAGCACTATTCAACTTATGATCAGTGCAATCCAACGCATGACCATCCAATTACAATCCGATATTTTCGCTGAATGTGATGTTTTAGGTGAGCTATACCCTACGATTTTTAAAGTAGAGGTGTAGTCTTATGAAAAAAGCGCACCCTACGCTAGGGAAATACCGCAACACCAATAACGATAAACCAAAGAAATTTGGCTTAAATCGGGCATTACTTCCTGATCCTATCGAATATTTAACAGCTAGAGGCTACGCCGTCAAAGGTCGTGGCGAATGGCGAGAAATGATTTGTCCTTTCCATGATGACAGTACCCCAAGCCTACGCATAAACAGCAGTAAAGGTTGCTTCAAGTGTATGGCTTGCGAAGCCAAAGGCGGTGATTTGATTGCATTTCACCAACTGCTTACAGGCAAGTCTTTTATCGAGGCATGTAAAGACTTAGGCGCATGGGAGAATGACAAATGACTGAATTTTTAGATTATCAGGAAGTCCAAGAACAAGCTTTTATCCATGCTCAAAAGCTGGCAGAGCGTGAGGTTAAAAACGGTTATCAGTTTGAGTATCTATTCAGCTATACCAATGGTCACGGCATGCCTGTTTATTGGAAAGTGAGAGCCAAAAATCACCATACTGGTGATAAATGGATACGTGTATTCTCAAGTGGTGAACGTGGTTTTAAATTTGGTGATCCTAATTTCACGGAATTGTACCCAATAGGGCAAGGTAAAAAGCCTTTATATGCCTTAGAACAAGTGCTAAATATCCCCGAAAAGCAGCCTATTTATATCGTTGAGGGTGAACAAAAAGCTGACTTTATCAATTCATTGAGCTTAACTGCAACCACATGCGGAGGCAGTGGCAACACGGACAAAACTGACTTAAAACCACTTGCGAAGCATTCAATTATCATATGGGCAGATAATGATAAGGCTGGGACCAAGTTTTTTAATGAAATTGCCCAGCAACTTGATGTATTGGGCTGTGATGTTCGATATATCGTTTTAGATGGGCTGAATTTGCCCGAAAAAGGCGATGTAATGGATTGGGCAGAGTTACGCAAGCAACAAGGGCTAAGTACCACGGCAAGCGATATTACAGCCTTAATCACAGCACAGTATCAACCACCATCACCAAGCGATAATTTACCTGATGGTATGCTTGCAGAGCCAATGGAGTGGGAAAACGGCAGTTTTGAGGTACACGATAAAGGCGTGTTCTATATCGAAAAGCTAAAAAATGGTGAATATCGGGAACGCTTTATATCCAGTCCAATTCTAGTGACAGCCAAAACTAGAGATAACACCAGTAACAACTGGGGGCGTTTATTGCAGTGGCAAGATGATGCTTTCATTCACCACAATTGGGCTGTTCCAAATGAGCTATTTCAAGGTGATGGTACAGAATCACGCAAAGCCTTATCCAATCAAGGCGTGATTATTACACCTGACCGCAGAGGCAGAGAGCTTTTTCAAATCTATTTAATGAGCTATCCAGTCGATAAATTTGCCTTATGTGTGGATAGTGTTGGCTGGCATGGTCATCGCTATGTATTGCCAACTGAAACTTATAGCAATCCAGCCACTAAGCATGATGAAGTGATTGTTTATCAGCGTACCGATGGGCTAGACAACCGCTTTCAATTCAAAGGTGAATTAGAAACGTGGAAAAATGGCGTAAGTCTATTACTCGAAAGCCATTCAAAACTTGTATTTAGCGTAGCGTGCGCCTTTGCTGGGCAATTGCTAGAACCATTGAATCAACAAGGCGGTGGCTTTCATATCAATGGCACATCATCAAAAGGCAAAAGTACCGCTATTTACCTTGCTTGTAGTGTATGGGGGCATCCTAAAGAGTATTACCGTACTTGGCGATCTACAGGCAATGCATTAGAACAAACAGCCTTTATGCATAATGATGGTTTTTTGGTATTGGATGAAATTGGCGAAGCCAGTGCAAAAGATATTGGGCAAACCGTATATATGCTTGCCAATGGTCAAGGTAAGGCACGTATGGCAAGAACAGCGATTACCAAAGCTCCACAGCAATGGCGTGTTTTGTTTTTATCCAGTGGCGAAAAGACCTTTAAAGAGATTCTGAACGAAATAGGGCAAACGGCTAAACTCGGACAAGAAATCCGATTGCCTGAAATTAGCTTAGATGCTTGTGAATATGGTGTATTTGATCTTGTGGATTTTGCCCCTGATGCTTCACAGCAAGCCAATATGCTGTATGAAAACTCAATCAATGCTTATGGTGTGGCTGGTAAAGCGTGGCTTGAGTATTTGACTAATGATAAAGGTCAAATGACTGAAACAGCTTTAAAAATGTATCAACAGTTTAAAGCCAAAATTACCCCCGACAATGCACAAGGGCACATTGCCCGAGTAGCTTCACGTTTTGCAGTTGTCGCCGTGGCTGGTGAGCTGGCAACACAAGCAAATATTACAGGCTGGAAAAAGGGTAGAGCTTTAGAGGCTGTAATCAGTGTATTTAAGACCTGGTTAAATAGCTTTGAAATGGTCGGGGACTTTGAAGATCGGCAGATACTCCAGCAAGTCAGAGCATTTTTTGAGGCGAATGGGAATAGCCGTTTTGATACCTTAATTGAGGGCAATAAGCGGGCTAGCTATGGCAATTCAGATCATGCCGATGATGCCAGCACCGATACCAAGAGCTTTAGAGAAAAAACCATGTATCGAGTGGGCTATAAGGTTGTAAATGCCCAACAGCGTGAAACCTTGCGTTATTTGTTCTTTAAAGAGCAATTTAAACAGGAGCTTTGTACTGGTTTTGACCCTAAGAAAGTAGCAAAAGTACTTAAAAAACATGGCTGGTTAGATTGTGCCAATGGCAAAACAACCAAACAGGAACGGACTCCCGAAAGTAAAAATCCAGTTTGGCTATATGTGTTCAACACTTCAATGTTTAGTTATGACATTGAGAAAGCTACCAATCCATATACGAATGACGTAAACACAGGCACAACTATAGATATTTAACTCAATTACAGGCTGTACGAGTGTTTAACGCCGTGCAGTCTTTTTATTGGTGATCTTAAATAATGAATATTGCACAGTTAATTAGCCAAGTTTTACAGCACTATGGCGCAAGTCTTGAGTTAATCAACAATCAAGTTTTACGCTTACATCATTCTGATGATATCCCCCAGCAAAGCACAGACCTTGTACGTAAATACAAACCACAGCTAATACGCCGTTTACGGCTTCAATCATGTTATGAGCTATTGGAGCATATCCAGCAAGAGGGTGCAGAAATAGAGCTAATAGACAGCCAAACCGTGCGTTTACATCATGCAGAGCGCATCACAGATATTGAAATACAGAAAGTAAAACAGTCTAAAGCAGAAATTATCGAAATACTGAGTAATTCGACAGCATCCAATTCCGAAATATTAGACCAAGATATACAGCAAGAAGTGATACAGACCTATTTTGAACGGCTGGAGCGACACCGTAGCAACTTGTGTAAGATTAATAATCCTGTAGAAAATGCCCTTGTTAAACCTGAGCATATACGGCAAGACCTAATACAGAAATTTCTAGTGAATCAGGAGCAAGCCCAGCATTTTATTAATGCTCTAATTGAACAGAACATCTTTTATTACGACAGTAATTTTAGATTCTATTTATTTCCTAATTTCATCCATCCAGCAATGACCGCTTTTCAGCAACACAATCACTTTGCCCAAACTAACTAAAACATTTTTAGTTGAAAATTTGCGCCGTGAGGTGGCAAGGGCGAGGTTACTTATTCCGAAATTTTGGCACTGTTTTGTAATGTAGTCTTTAACTGGAGTAGATCGGACTTAAAAAGGCTTGAATTTTTATCCATATTTACTAGTTCACTCCATATTTTTATTTACTTTTATCTAAAACGATCTTTTTTTTATAAATGAGAAAGGAGGGCGGTGTCCGCTTAAGGCAAGTTAAGATGTTTTTCATGCCCCCCATATCCTAAATCGTAACCCATGTAACACGATTCAAAGCCTCAATGTGTTACAGATAAATTTATATAAAACAATCTTGTAACCTGTGTAACACTTGTAACAACTTGAAAATGGTAGATATCTGTGGCAGGGTAAATATAGCTGTGTTGATTAGATTTATCTGCACTAAGATATTGATATATATAATATTATTTAAGTAAAAGTTAATTTATACGTTATTGATATTCATACATATTTATATTGAGATTAGAAAAAATTTATATAAAACAGTCTTGTAACCTATGTAACAACTGTAACATCCACAAAATTAGTCATTTTATATATTGGCAAAACATACCATTTTTTAGAGTCACTAAGTTTTTTGCACCAATAAGAAACACAAAATGATACCCCCTCCCTACGACTTTTGACCAAGAGAAAATTTCATGGGGGGACGGTCTTTTTATATGTGAGGTTAGCGACTTTTGACCCCATATCCCCATTGCTGGGCTAGCTAGTCAAATGAATCTTGATAGTGGTTAGGTGACTGCATGTCAGTCAAAAATTTTGGAAAGGTATTTCCCCTTGCCAAAGGGAACATCACGGCAAAACCATCAATGTGGTTTTAAGAGTTAACATAGGCAGAAAATACATTTCATAATGTTGCTTTGATAGACTAGTACTTTAATTTTTATACAAAGATTTAAAGGTTGTGTTAGATGGTAGGAAGAATTAAAGATTCAAATGACGAAGCTATATTTTGGCTTGATCAAGCCTTTGCTTATTTCGAAAGTTCGCAAGTGCTTGAGGAGTCTGAATATGAAAATAAAGCCATTCCATTGATTACATTACAATCATTCAGTGTTGAATGTTCATTAAAGTGTTTTCTTTTATGCTGTAACGGAACTCTTGTTAGAGGACATGGGGTCGCAAGCTTATTTAATAAGTTACCCCAACAAGTAAGAGATGATATTAATGTTAAATTTTTTAAATTACATGAGTTAGATTTCAATAAATGTATTGGCGAAATAGATAATGATTTTGTTGATTCTAGATATTTTTTTGAGGAGTTTAAAAAGTCTTATGTTGGTAGGACTTTCTCAACAGGTTATCTAGAAGCTATTGCTCGATTTTTAGTTGATTATGCAAAACAGAATGAAGCTTTTTTGAAATCATTTAACTCTAAGGTATAAGATCAGCCTATCATTAGACTATACCCAAAAGATAATTTGATAATTATATTTCGCAATCTATCATTTAACTTATTTACTTAGTTAAATGATAGATTTATCATAAGTCATATTAAATGATAGCTATATGATAAAGGCTGATGATATGACAATTAGAATATATGTAAGAGCAAGTACCAAAGATCAAGATGCAGAACGAGCATTGAGTGATCTTGTCTCATTCAGCCAAAGCTATGGCGATCAATACCATACATACATAGAAAACTATTCAGGTACGAAGCTAGAACGCCCAGCGTTAAACCAATTACTTACAGAGGCACATAAAGGTGACATACTTTTAGTCGAAAGCGTGGATAGACTTAGCCGACTATCACAAGATGATTTTGCAATTCTAAAAGATAAGATCAAGGCTAAAGGTTTACGTTTGATCGTTGCCGATCTGCCGACCACACATACAAGCAATGGCGGAATGACAGGCGAGATATTGAATGTGATTAATGCCATGCTCATTGATCTATTGGCAACAATGGCAAAACTAGATAATGACAAACGTAAAGAAAGAATCAAACAAGGCTTAGCACGTTCGGGATATGTACCGACTGGAAAGAAAGCCAATACAGCGAAACATGAACGCATTAAACAATTATTGAGCAAAGGCGACATGACAAAAGAAGAAATTGCAAAGGCTGTAAGTGTAGGAATTGCAACGGTTTATAGAGTGGCTAAGGAGTAATGGAATCACTCCTTTCATTAATACTTATTGAATACTTTCAATAAGTATCTGGTTTCTTAATTCTTTTAATGTTTTAGCTTCATCGGCAGGGAGTGTAATTTCTATTGCATAATCAATGCTGTCTTTGTTTAAGCTTTTGGCTTGCTTAACAAACAATTCAAGTAGAGTTTGATGTTTGTATTGTTCAAATGTAATGCCGATAGCTTCAGCAATGTTAGGATTTAGAATATCTAACTGTGCCTTTACATTCTTGTTTTGTGCAAATTGTTCATGGGCTTTTTGTAAGACTTCTTTGATTTGCTTTTCGTATGCTAAACGTTTTTCTGTTTTTCCATTATTCATGTGTCACCTCATTATTGTTTAAGATCATAAAATAGCTACTAAAACAGCAACAAGCAAGGTAAAACACTTTAAAAATAATGATTTACTATTTTTACTGCAAGATTGTATTTTAATAACTCTAAGTTGAATGACGTATATAATAATAAGGATATGGTTGAGGATATAATTATAATAATTCAAATATAAGTAATTTATATCAATATCTTATTGATATTACCGAGTCCGACCCTCGGACCAAGATTCAAAGACCCCAAGCTGGTATTAAAGGCTTGGGGTTTTTTCATTTCAGGCTGTTATACTTTTTTACGGTATTTTGCGGGAATATTGGGTATAACTTTCTGCCCAGTTTCCACCCGATATTTAAAGATAGAAAATAAGCATAACCAATTATTTACGAGCAAATCTATTTATCAACGTCCTAATAAAAATGGAAGGCAGATGTTGAACTAAATGGTGTACATGCGACCAAGACTGGGGCTTTCTCAGAAAAACTTCTCTGCATTGTTTAATAAGAAAATGATGGCTGTTTTTCGCTATGAAAAGAGTGAAAGGGTCATGAACCAAGAGGATTTGGAAGCTTTACATCATGAGAGTGTGGGTATTTGGTTTTTATTAACTGGAGAGCATGTTCGTCCTGATCTGCTTGCAGACGATGCAAAAAAGCTGTTAAAACTTTGGGATCAGGGTTGACCCATACACAGCATGCAACTTTGCTGACCTTAGTGAGAAATTTTGCTGAGAGTTTTGGAAAAAATAAATAGATATGTGAATGAGTAAATCTTAGTTTACTCATTCAATTTTAAATTTTTGGCTATATAAGGAAGAATTTATGCAACCTGATGATATAAAAAATTTAATTGCTTTCAGTGGATTGATTGTCTCTGCAATAGTTGGAATACCAATGCTTTATTTCAAAACAAAAGAGCATAAAAATCTGCATGAACAAACACTTACTAATAGGTTTAAAGCAAGTATGGAGTACGATACAAATTTTTTTAAAAATAGCAAAAATAAGCAGTATTCAAAAAATGTAAATGATGCAGCAGCCCAATCATTAGTTGGTAGTGAGAATGTTGATGCTTTTTTAGTTAATTTACTTTTGGAGTTTCACGAAAGAAATTTAGTAGATATCAATGAAATGATGTTTCTTTTCAAGGATGGTTGCAAATATGGTTACCTAAAATACGAAAAAAATACCAATATTAATAAGAGTTTAGATGAGCGAGTGATCGAGAGTTTTAGATTTTATTTCAGTAAGAAGAATTCCAAAATCTACTATATAAATCAAGAGAAAATAAGTAAAAGCAGAAGCCTAACTAAGAAATTATTTTTCATTACTTTTTGGGTTTTAATTTTTTATTCAATGTTTTTTTTCTATATGGTTTTAAATTCTAAAAGTTTTTATGATCTTATATTTCCTTTAATTTTTGGAGTTTTAACATTTTTCTTAGCATTTATTTTTCCCAACTTAAAGTTCTCTATGGAAAATACGAGTAAATTTTTAGAGAAGTTTTATGAGGCATATGAAAACTATGTTGAACAGAATAATAATGAAGAATTAGAGTTTGATGCTAAAAAACAATCTAGCGTGTCAAACTACAGTGAATATAGAAGAAGATATTAGTAATTTTATTTCGATAAATATTATTCTGACCTTAGTGTTTAAAAGCTATTGTTGTTAAGATGGTAGTAGGTGTTATTAAAATATTTGAACGAGTCGAATTTGCTCTTGAATAATCAATAGAGTTGTAGCGAAATAATAGACAAAGTAATAGGGATAGCTCATCTGTTGTTAATTTTAGACTAGATCTAAGTTAAAATTTAATGAAATTTCACGTTTTGTTGCGAATTGATTGAATCAACAATTGCCTTTTCTGTTAAAGTTTGTTAATACTAAGTGATAGTTTTCACATTTTTTTTATAAAACGTAAAGAACCGTATAACGAAAATATTCGAGAGGCGGGAATGACGATTCAATTATTAGAACTACAGCAAGCCGAAAAGTTAAGTGCTTGTAAAATCTCTCTTTCTTTGGGGCTAACTTCAGAGCAGAATTTGCTTGAGCAATTTTTACAGTTCAACCGAAAACTGATGCAGGCCAGTACTGCATTACTGTCATTTCACCAAGAACCCTATCTGTGGCATCGTTGCCCTGAAAAACTCAAAGCCATTGATTCTGCAAAAATTACTAAAAGTCTAAATACGCTATTTGTGAATGGAGATCTGGTTGATAGCGATCATCCGCAATACTCAACCTTACTGGCATTCCTTGCACCACTGAAAAAGAAAATCCAAACTGCGGTTGCTCTACATCTCAGGCATCCAGATCAAACTTCACTGGGTTATATCATCCTGTTTGATGAAGCTGCACAAGGCTTTAGTGACTTGCAAAAACAACTGCTGCAAGAACATTGCATCAACTTCATGCAACAACTGGAATTGAAGTTTAACCATGACGAGCTGAAAGAATTATACGAACAAGAAGCTGCACTCAATTTTAGTAAAACCAAATTCTTTTCGATTATTTCCCATGACTTACGTGCACCATTTCATGGGCTATTAGGCTTCTCGGAAATATTGGCGAAAGAACGTGAAACCTTAGATGAATCCAGTATTCAGAATATTGCCGACTATCTTTATGATACTTCGCAATCGACTTATAACTTATTGGAAAGCTTACTGAATTGGGCGATGGCCGAAGGTGGGCGGTTCGTCTATCACCCCATCAACTTTAAGCTGCGCCAGATCACCAATATCGTGACCGATATTCTTAAAACTTTAGCAATTAAGAAGAATATTCAACTGATTAATGAAGTCGATGAAAATCTTAAAGTCTATGCTGATATGAATATGATCACCTCGGTGATTCAGAACTTGGTGTCTAATGCGCTGAAATTTACCGATGTCGATGGTACGGGCAAAGTCTATATCCAAGCACAACATAAAGGCACTTATGTGGAAGTCTATGTCAAAGACACCGGTCTTGGTATGACTCAACAACAAATCAACGATTTGTTCCAGCCACGGATTACTATGAGTTATAAAGGCACTGCAGGAGAGAAGGGTGCAGGTCTGGGCTTAAGCTTGTGTAAGCGCTTTGTGGAAATGAATTTGGGTGAAATCAATGTCAGCTCCAATGAAGGCGAAGGTACGGTGTTTACCGTGTTGCTGCCAATCGAACGTGAACAGGTTGATTTATGTACGGATCAACAAAAAAGCAAAGCGAAATTAGTCTAAAGAGATTTTAAAGATAAGCTTGTAACTGATATAACTAACCTAGATGACATGACATCAGTCGAGTTTTTTTATATGAATGCGCAACAGCTACAAAAAACCTTAGTTGCAAGCCAATATGCTGAACAAGTTTTAAATTTATACACATTACAATTAGAACAAGACTATTCCGAAGATCAATTTCTGGACTCGCTGTCGACCGAAACCATCTATCAAAAAGTGCAACTGGCTGTGGCTGAGGTCAGCGATGAACAATCATGGATGAAAGCCTTACGCATACTCCGTGCCAAGCTGATGTTTCGCTGGATTTGGCAAGATGCCAATCAACTCACCAATGTGGTGACACTAACACGTGAGCTATCAGATTTTGCTGATGCCAGTATTTGTGCCGCCAAAGCTTTTGCATTACCGCCTTTATTAGCCAAACATGGCGAGCCAATTGGTTATTCAGGTCAGTTACAAGATCTGATTGTGATTGGTATGGGCAAGCTCGGTGCGCAAGAGCTGAATCTTTCTAGTGATATTGACCTGATTTTTGCCTTCGATGAACAAGGCGAAACCAATGGGCGTAAATGTATTGATGTACAGCAGTTCTGCATTCTGTGGGGACAGAAGTTGATTTATCTGCTCGATCATATTACTGCTGATGGTTTTGTATTCCGTGTTGATATGCGTTTGCGTCCGTGGGGCGATGGTTCAGCCTTGGCGATTAGCCATAGTGGCCTAGAAAAATATCTGAGCCAGCATGGGCGTGAATGGGAGCGCTATGCCTGGATTAAGGCGCGGGTGATTACCGGTGGCAAAGCGGGCGAAGAGTTGCTAGACATGTCACGTCCCTTCGTATTCCGTCGTTATGTCGATTATTCCGCTTTCGCCGCCATGCGTGAAATGAAGGCCATGATCGAACGCGAAGTCATGCGCCGTAATATTGAAGAGGATATTAAGCTAGGCGCAGGCGGGATTCGTGAAATCGAGTTCATCGTGCAGGTGTTCCAGTTGATCTATGGCGGATCGAAGCGCGAACTACAAGATCGTCAATGTCTGGTCAATTTGCATCATTTGGGTGAAGCGGAGCTGCTGGATCAGCAAGCAGTGATTGATCTGGAAGATGCTTATTTATTCCTAAGACGAGTTGAACACGCTATTCAAGCCTTGAATGATCAGCAAACCCAATCTTTACCCACTGAGCCTGAACAGAGACAACGGATGTTGGATACGCTTGGCTTTGCTGATTGGGCTGCCTTCTTGGATGTGTTGAATCAGAAACGTGACAAGGTCAAAGTCCAGTTTAAGCAGTTGATTCAGGAAAAAGAGTTTGCTGAGCCAGTTGATGATTTTGTGCAGCTTGAACAAAAACTTAATGCCGTATTGGATGATGATGCCAAGAATTTAATTCAAAACTTTTGGCATGGTCAGGCATTACGCAAAATCCCAGCCAGTGCCTTAGAGCGTTTAAAGAAATTCTGGCCACATTTGATCGAAGCGATTTTACAGTCGGATCAACCACAAATGGCGCTATTGCGTTTGATGCCATTGGTTGAATCGGTGCTACGTCGTACCGTCTATCTGGTGATGCTGATGGAAAGTCGTGGCGCGTTACAGCGACTGGTCAAGATGGCAACGGTCAGTCCATGGATCTGTGAAGAACTGGCACAGTATCCAGTGTTGTTGGATGAATTCCTGTCCATGGATTTTGGTCTGCCACAGCGCAAAGATTTGGAAGATTCATTGCGTCAACAATTGCTACGCATCGAGATTGATCAAGTTGAAGATCAGATGCGGGTACTGCGCTTATTTAAAAAGAGTAATGTATTGACTGTTGCCGCCAGTGATGTACTGGCAGAAAGTCCGTTGATGAAAGTCTCCGATGCCCTGACTGATATTGCTGAAGTCAGTGTACAAGCGACTTTACGTTTGGCTTATGAGGCGGTTGCACAGCGTCATGGCTATCCAGTTGGAAATGATGGACAGCGTTGCAGTCTCGATAACAAAGGCTTTGCCGTGATTGCCTATGGCAAATTGGGTGGCATTGAGTTGGGCTATGGTTCAGATTTGGATTTGGTGTTTATCCATGCCTTTGAAGAGCAAAGTGAAACCGATGGCCGTAAGGGCATTAGTGGGGCCGAGTTTGCGATTCGTGTGGCACAGAAGTTTATGTCCTTGATGACCACACAAACCTTGGACGGGCGTGTCTATGAAATTGACACTCGTCTGCGACCATCAGGTGAAGCGGGGATGTTGGTCACCAGTTTAAAAGCTTATGAGCAATATCAACAAAAGAGTGCCTGGTTATGGGAGCATCAAGCTTTGGTGCGTGCTCGCTCAATTGCAGGAGATCGTGGATTATGCACGCAATTTGAACAGATTCGCTGTCAGATCCTGACCCAAGTACGTGATGAAAATGTGGTGCGTGAAGAAGTGTTGAAAATGCGCCAAAAGATGAAAGATCATTTGGGATCATCTTCTGAGCAAAAAAAACATGGGATTTTTCATTTAAAACAGGACTCAGGTGGTATCGTTGATATCGAATTTATGGCACAGTATGTTGTGCTTGCATGGAGTGGGACGAATACAGATCTCGCCCATTTTTCCGATAATGTAAGAATTCTAGAAGATGCTGCTAAAGCAGGCTGCTTATCCAGTGAAGATGCCACAGCATTAATACACGCTTATCTCCGTGAACGAGCTGAGAGCCACCGTCTAGCGCTTGCAAATCAATCTATGCAAGTCAATGCTGCGGATTGGCACGATACCCGCGAGATCGTTTGCAAGTTATGGCAAAGATTAATTGATCCAACTGCGCAAGCATTGGAAAGTGAATAATTGTGTAAAAAAGAAAATGGAGTATGTGCGATGAGTTTGGCTGATCGTGATGGTTTTATTTGGCAAGATGGAAAATTAGTTGACTGGCGTGATGCAAAAATTCACGTCTTAACTCACACACTACACTACAGCATGGGTGTCTTTGAAGGCGTCAGAGCTTACGAAACCCCAAATGGTACAGCAATCTTCCGTTTGCAAGATCATACTAAACGCTTATTAAATTCAGCAAAAATTTATCAGATGAATGTTCCATTTGATCAAGCGACATTAGAACAAGCACAAATTGATGTAGTGCGTGAAAATAAATTAGCATCTTGCTATTTACGTCCATTGATTTGGATTGGTTCTGAAAAACTCGGTATCGCGGCAACAGACAACACCATTCATGCCGCGGTTGCAGCATGGGGCTGGGGTGCATACCTTGGTGAAGAAGCAATGGCACGTGGTATTCGTGTGAAAACCTCTTCATTCACGCATCACCATCCAAACGTGACCATGTGTAAAGCAAAGGCATGCGGTAACTATACCGTGTCGATCTTGGCACATCAGGAAGTGGCACGTTCAGGTTATGACGAAGCAATGTTGCTTGACCCACAAGGCTTTGTTTGCCAAGGTGCGGGCGAGAACGTATTCCTGATCAAGGATGGCGTGTTGCATACCCCTGATTTAGCCGGTGGCGCGTTAGAAGGGATTACCCGTCAAACCGTGATTACCATTGCTAAAGACCTGGGTTATGAAGTGGTTGAACGTCGTATTACTCGTGATGAATTCTACATTGCAGATGAAGCATTCTTTACAGGTACTGCTGCGGAAGTAACCCCGATTCGTGAATATGATGACCGTGAAATTGGTTGTGGTTCACGTGGTCCGATTACCACTGTGATTCAAAAGACTTTCTTTGATGCAGTACAAGGTCGCAATGACAAATATGCACACTGGTTAACTTATATTAAATAAGCTGTAATCGTGCACAAAGGCGAAGCTTAGGCTTCGCTTTTTTATTGACGAATTAATACTAAAAAAAACAATCCGCTCTATGCTAAGATGAGCGTATATTCAGTGCATATGATTGAACACTTTTGTTTTTTTGGACAAAGTGTAGCCTCGTATCTCAAGCATTTAAGGTTTTCAGATGGTAGATATTCAACAAAATTCGGCAACTCATGAAGACAATGTGATCTTGTGCATGAAGTGGGGAACCAAGTATGGTGCTGAGTACGTCAACCGTTTGTATAACATGGTCAAACGTCATTTGACTCTGCCTTTTAAAATGGTGTGCTTGACTGATCGTACCGAGGGCATTGATCCGAATGTTCAATGTTTTCCAATTCCATCTCTAGATTTACCTGCTGGTAGCCCTGAGCGTGGCTGGAATAAACTCTCGACTTTTGAACCTGATCTGTATGGCTTAAAAGGCAATGCTTTATTCCTCGATTTGGACGTGGTCATTATTGATAATATTGACTGCTTCTTCCAAGCGGAAGGTGAGTTCTTGGTGATTCACGACTGGAAACGCCCTTGGCGTATCACAGGCAATAGTTCGGTTTATCGTTTTAAACTGGGTGCTTTTCCAGATATCTTGCCGTACTTCCGTGCAAACTTTAAAGAGATCAGTCAAAAGTTCCGTAATGAACAAGAGTACCTGTCTTGGTTTGTGCATAAAGAAGGCAAATTGAGTTATTGGAATAAAGAGTGGTGCAAAAGCTATAAATACCACTGTTTAAGACGAGTGCCATTTGCATATTTCCAGCCGCCTATTAAACCAAAAGGCGCAAAAATCATTATTTTCCATGGTGAGATTAATCCACCTGATGCGATCAGTGGTGGTGGTGGTAAGTGGTATCGCTATGTATTGCCATCGGATTGGATTAAAGAGTCTTGGCAATAATCCAAGTGTTATTCATCTTGAAATTGAATAGATGAATAGGATAAAAAAATCAGGCGGAATGCCTGATTTTTTTGCTTTAGGAGTTATTAAATATTGTGATATTGGCGATACCAATCGACAAAGTTTTTCACTCCATCAACCACTGAAGTAGCTGGTTTGTAGTCCACATAATTTTCTAGCGCAGAACTGTCGGCAAAGGTATCTGGTACATCGCCAGGCTGAAGAGGAAGCAGGTCTAAAATTGCTTCTTTACCTGCTGCTTTTTCAATCGCCTGAATATATTCAATCAGTTTTACCGTACGGTTGTTACCAATATTGAAAATTCTAAACGGAGCATTGCTGGTGGATGGATTTGGATGGTTACTGTCCCAAGTCTCATCAGGGGTCGCAATCTTGTCGCTAGTACGGATAATCCCTTCAACAATATCGTCGATATAGGTGAAGTCGCGGGTGTGATTGCCATGATTAAACACAGGAATCGGTTTGCCTTCAAAAATATTCTTGGTGAACTTAAACAAGGCCATATCTGGACGTGTCCACGGACCATACACGGTGAAGAAACGTAAGCCAGTGGTCGGTAATTTAAATAAGTGGCTGTAGCTATGTGCCATTAATTCATTGGCGCGTTTGGTTGCAGCATAGAATTGTAGCGGATGATCTACACCATGTTGTTCGCTAAATGGCATGGTGGTGTTGGCACCATAGACACTACTGGTGCTGGCATAGGTTAGGTGGGGTGTTGCGGCGTAACGGCAGGCTTCCAAAATGTTGGTAAATGCAATTAGGTTGCTCTCCACATAGCTATGTGGATTTTCAAGTGAATAGCGTACACCGGCCTGCGCGGCCAAATGAATCACACGCTCAAAACGATGATCTTGGAAGCATTGATCCACCACGGCTTTATTGGCGAGATTGTCACGAATCAGTGTGAAACTGCCTGTATCGTTGCGCTCAGCCAGTAGTTGTAATTGCTGAGCACGGGCCTCTTTCAGGGATGGATCATAATAATCGTTAAAATTATCAAAACCGACCACATCATCACCGCGTTCCAGCAGTTTTTTTGCAACACTAAAGCCGATGAATCCAGCAGCACCTGTGACTAGAACTTTCATTCATCGCCTCCAAAAATATCTCGGGTATAAACTTTATCTTGTACATCTAGCAATTCATTGGAGAGGCGATTGGCAATAATCACATCACAAGATTGTTTGAACTCATTTAGATCTTGAGTGACTTTAGAGTTAAAAAAGCTGTCTTCGTGAAAGGTCGGTTCGTAGATAATGATTTCCAGACCTTTGGCTTTTAATCGCTTCATCACGCCTTGAATCGCTGAAGCACGGAAATTATCTGAGCCACTTTTCATCACTAGCCGATAGATTCCCACCGTGCTTGGGTTTCTTGCCAGAATCGAATCCGCAATAAAATCTTTACGTGTTCGATTGGCATCCACAATCGCTTTAATCAGATTGCTAGGTACGTTGTTATAGTTGGCCAATAACTGTTTGGTATCTTTCGGTAGACAATAGCCGCCGTAGCCAAAAGATGGATTGTTATAATGACTGCCAATACGAGGGTCGAGACAAACACCGTCAATCACTTGTTTGGTATCTAGGCCAAAGCTTTGTGCGTAAGTATCCAATTCATTGAAGAAGGCCACCCGCATCGCCAGATAGGTATTGGCGAACAGTTTAATCGCTTCAGCTTCAGTTGAATGGGTCAGCAAGACTGGAATATCCTGCTTGATTGCACCTTCTACCAGTAAGTCTGCAAATTGCTGGGCACGTTCAGACTGTTCCCCAACGATAATACGCGATGGGTAGAGGTTGTCGTGCAGCGCTTTACCTTCACGTAAAAATTCAGGTGAGAAAATAATGTTTTCAGTCTGATATTTATTTTTGACTTGCTCGGTGAAACCCACAGGAACTGTAGATTTGACGATCATGGTTGCATTGGGGTTAATGGCCAGTACATCCTGAATGACGCTTTCTACACTTTGCGTATTAAAGTAATTGGTTTGAGGGTCATAGTCAGTTGGGGTGGCAATAATAATAAAATCAGCATTTTGAAAAGCCTGCTGTTTATCGGTAGTCGCCGTGAAATTGAGCTGTTTTTCTTTTAAAAAAAATGAAATATCATGATCTTGAATCGGTGATACTTTGTTGTTCAGTAAATCTACTTTACTTTGTAGGATATCCAGGGCAATGGTTTCATGGTGTTGTGCAAATAGCATTGCATTTGACAACCCGACATATCCTGTTCCAGCAATCGCTATTTTCATAAGTACCTAACAGATTCGATATACATGATGGACGGCTAATAGGATAACCAGAGTGAGCCTAATTTTAAATCCCATTCTACAGGTGTAATCACCATTCGTCCTGCATTTGGAGTGAGCGTGATTTCACTAAAGTACACATGATCTTGAGAGAGTAAGAAATCTACTCGGCTATAACCATACGCAAAACAAAGCTTTTCTGACAGTTGAATGATCTCTTGCAATTGTTTCGGTGCAGCTAATGCGGATGGTGAATTATCTTTTAGATCGACCCGAAATGGTTGTAACTGCCATTGTGTATCATACATATTTGAGTAGTCGTTGCCTTGAGCATCTTGGACATCAATTTCTAGATATTCCGGACGGCCTTCAAAACAGTGCACACGACACGTGGTAATGGCAGATTGACTGGCAGGATCGACATAGAGCTCTACATATTCTTCAACTAGTACTTTAGGGCAAATATCTTTGTAGTGCCATTCACGCTTTCTAAAATACATATTCATTTTAAGATGATTTTTGATTTTAGCGGTTGCTGCTTCGACACTAAACTTGCTTTTATCGCGACAGACCATGGCGCTGCCACTGTCATGAGTGCATTTTAAAACAAATTGATTGGGTAACTGGTTAAAATCAATCTCATCAATACATTTGTAAATGCCAATCAATGGAACAAAATAGGCATCACCAACCTTTGCTGAAACCAACTGTCTGACTGCACATTTATCTGCTAATTTTGTGAACAGGGGGCTCCGCTCGAAAATCATTCGGGCAGTGACTTTTTCATTGAAGCTTTTTGGCGAGCAAAAATCAGGGGTATAACCTAATTTGCAGATAAACCGTTTAGTGAGATACGCTTTATCTGAAACAAATTTAGTTCTAATTATTTTTGCTTGATACTCAAAGTAGTTATAAATCATCAGTCAAAAGATTAAATCCCGTCAAAGTAACCTGTAATTATAATAAAAATACCCAAATTCGTCTAATAAAAATGTGGTGGTTTTAGGTGTAAAATGATTCCAAAAGGTTTGATTTTGTTAGGGATTGTCAGGGGTTAAGCTGATGTTAATAAAGCCACTAAATAAGGTGGAATTATAGATCTGCTGATTACCTCATCGATATTAAAATTTAAACAATTATAATATATTGATTTATATGGAATGATTGCACAATGAATACCTCCGCTATTACGAAAAGAGACTGACTGTGAACAGATCAGTGGTGTTATCATATGCTCCTAGATTAAACATGTTTGGCCGTATTTTCGGGCTTTCGGATCGTTTAAGAGTGAATTGATGAGTGAAATGATGCAACCGGTTGATGTGGTGATTGCTTGGGTGGATGGCAATGATCCGAAGTTGAAACAGAAGCGCATGCAGTATCAGGGCAAAACACAAGCTTCTGATGCCGTTAGTGATACCCGTTTTGCCAGCAACCATGAAATTTATTATAACGTTGCATCTATTTTAAAATATGTCCCATTTTGTCGACATATCTATATTGTGACAGATGGTCAGCAACCGCAATGGATTGATGACTTTGTTCAGGATGGGATTTGTGAGGCGGGTAAAATTCGAATTGTTGATCATCGTGAAATATTTATGGGGTATGAGCAATACTTACCTACTTTCAATACACGTTCGATTGAAACCATGCTCTGGAATATTCAGGGTTTATCCGATTACTTTTTCTACTTGAATGATGATTTCTTTTTTAACGCGCCAGCACAATTAGAAGATATTCTGATTGATCAGAAAATGGTGATTTACGGGCATTGGCAAAGCAGTTTTGTGCTCAAGGCCAAGCTTTGGTATCGTCAGGTTTTAAATCAATATTTTTCCAAGCCGATACAACCTAAACATATGATTGCGCAAATGTTAGGTGCAGATATGCTTGGATTTAAAAAGTTTTTTGAGATTCACCATTATCCGCACGCGGTTGACCGTAAAATATTACAAGATTATTTACTTGCTCATCCTAAGTTTCTAGAAAAACAGATTCAGTCTAAGTTCCGCAGTGTCGAACAAATCAATCCGATTTCATTGATGAATCATTTGAAAATTCAAAAGGATGAGGCCTTGTTAAAGCCTGACCTTGAGATTGCCTATTTGAAAAATGAAAGCAGTTTAAGCAGCTTCTTGCAAAGCTTGGGTAATGAACAGATTAAATATGGGTGTATGCAAAGTCTGGATCAATTGAGTGATGCGGCAGCGGCAGAAATTTATGCAGCTTTAAATCAAAAATTGGCAGGCTATATCCCGAAAGTTTTATTGGCTGAAACGGCCAAAGGATAAATGATGAAAGTTGAAACTTATCTAATTAACCTTGATGGCAGTGATCAGCGTCTGGCGAGTGCGACCGCACAATTACAGCAACAGGGATGGCCGTTTACCCGTTTTTCGGCCTATGATGGGCGTGGTAAGGCCTTATCAGAGTTTAAGCAATATGATGATGCCGAAGCTCAACGAATTTTAGGTCGTAGTCTGATGAATTCAGAGTTGGGATGTTATCTGAGCCATTATGGTTGTGCTGAAAAGTTTCTTGAAAGCGACGCTGATTATTTGGTGGTGTTAGAAGATGATATTCAGGTTTTGCCCAACTTTAAACACAAGCTTGAGTCGCTCCTCAATTATCTGGATCAGCATAAAGAACTGGATTGGTATGTGGTCAATATGGCGGCGAAAAAGAAAAAACTCGCCAAAGATATTGTACAGATGGATCAATACAACCTGTGGCATGCTTATTATTTCCCGATTCGTGGGGTTGGGCTGCTTTGGTCGCGTAAAGGGGCGGAAGAGTTTGTAAAACTTGGCAAACAAATACATGTGCCTGTCGATATCTTTTTCCAAGGTTGGCTCAGCAAGAATGGAAAAGGTCTTGGTGTATGGCAGCCTTTTGTTAAACCTGCTGGATTGGACAGTGATATTTTGGGTACGGTTGCAACACAGGGTATTCAGCGTAAAGACTTGGAAAAGCGCGATTCGTCTCATGGTCTAAAGAAACAGAAACGAATGTGGCGTGACCGTTTTTATGCTTTTAAGCATCTTTACTTTTAATTAAATATTCTGGGCAAATCACTTGAGTAAAAAGCTGAGGTGATTTGAAGATATGGCTGAGTGATCTGTATGAAAATATTTAAAAAAATATTCTATCTCTTAAAGTTCTATACGATGTATTCGAACAAAATGAGAGGGATTAATGATGCCATAGACAATGAAGCAGATCTGATTGTACTTAATCCGACTATTTCTGATGCACTCATTCCAAAGAAAATCTGGATGTATTGGGAAGGACCACTGGCTGGATTTGTGGAAAAATGTGTTGAACAGGTTAAAAAGACCAATCCGGATTATGAGGTTCATTTTCTCACGCCAGATACAGTGAAAAGCTTTTGTGATATTGATTTTACTCGTTTCCCAAAGGCAACGCCGCAACAAAAGGCCGATTTGCTTCGTTTTGAGTTGATTTATCAATATGGTGGTATTTGGTTGGATGCAAGCATCCTTGTTTATGAAAGCTTAGACTGGATTCAGGAACTGATTGCGAAGAATCATACCAACAGCTTTGCCTATTACCGTGCCAAGAATACAACACTTAAAGATTTTCCCGTCTTAGAGAATTGGTTATTGGCCAGTGCAGAGAAAAATATTTTCTTTAAAGAATGGTTTGATGAACTGGCGAAAGCGATTGAAATGACGCCTAAAGCCTATCTGCAAAAATTGAAAGAAACAGAACTTGATTATCAAGATATGTTTCAACAGATTGGTCGTCTGGAATATCTAGTGGCCTATGTGGCCTGTCAGAAAGTGATGCGTCATCATTTGCCGAGTATGTGCTTAATTAACTGTGATCAAAATGCGCTGTATTTTCAGGTAAAGCACCAATGGGTGAAAGAAAAAGTGCTGATCGATATGGCAATCAATTACCCGCCTCAGCAAATGCCAAGGTTGATCAAGCTTGCAGGAAAGGAAAGAAAAACCCTGAGTCATTATTATGAAAAAGGCATGTATCTGGAAGGTTCATTACTCGATATTTAAAGCAAGAGCTTTCAGTGTTTAAAGCAAGGTTCTCGGGTCAATCTTCTCAAATGTTTGTACAGCACTGCTTTGAGACAGGTTAAAAACTTTAATTTCTTTTTCTCTAAATAGTGTTGCAGCGACATCAAAGGCTTGAAATACATCATCGACATGATGATTTAGGGTTGTTGGTTGCTGTCCGCCAATACTTTCATAAAAACGTGGCTGAGAAAAATTATTCATGTCTAAACCCGCAATATAGATTTCTTTATACCCCAGCGTAAAGAGAATCTGAAGGGCAACATAAGCCACGGTAAAATAGTCAAAAGTACCTTTATAGACATCGAGTGAGAAACCCATGCCTTTGTGAATAAAGAAGTCAGTTTCATTTTGATCAAAGTGTCTAGCATGGTCTAGAAAGGTTTCGACTTGACCATCGGTAATTGTTTCAATGGTTTTGATCTGACAATGAATATCTTCAATCCGAACGTGTCTTAAAATCAGGTCTAGGCAACGTGGTGTGGTGTAAAAGGTGCAATCGCTATTTAAGACTTTTTGGACCAGATCGAAACGGCAGTTCACAAAGTTATGGTCAATAATGACATAACTAGAAAATGGAATTGAATCAAATGCGATAGCGCCATTTACACCGATATAATCTCGATCACTTTGATGCAGAATTTTGGAATCTAGTTGTTGAATAGAAGGGCCTGTCGCCACCAACATGCATTTTTTATGAGAAATTTTTGCTGGAAGGCGATTATTGGACACCAGTTTTTTCTTAAAATAAATTTTCTCAATACGATTCTGTGAATCGCGCTCCACGCTATAAAGTGGCCAGTAGCGACGATTATGTTTTGCTGCTTTAGGGAATAAAAGCTTATAAACCAATTTATAAATACTTCTAGAAATACGATCTGAAAAGAAGTGAACCATTTAAAAACTCATTTATAAAATCATTGAGACGAATGAAACTAGATAACTTGGTTTAGGTCATCTAGTTTCGATTGATATTAGTCGTCTAAAGAAAAGCTTTTCTTTTTCAATTTGGTTTTTAGACTATGTAATGAACGAGCAAACCAATTTCTATCTTCTGGGCGAGTTACTTTGTTGCCGCGATAATGAATTTGGGTCGCTTTAGAAAAATCACCAAAGGGCTCAATGCGATAGTTCTCTGGGCGATAACCCGCTGCAATGGCTTCTTGATAATATTGGTCGAACAGTTCAGTCAGGTCTTCACGTGGATGCGGCATGATTTTACCGTCGAACCAGTGTTTTTGCCCTTCAGCCTCTAAACGAGGTAAGGAGTATTTATGGCTGAATTGTGTGCCCATATCTGAATAATGCAAGATTTTGATTTGATCAGCAGCCAGACCTTCACCATCAATATTATTATAGGAGTCTTGATAGGGCTGAACTAACTTAGGTTGATCTTTTAACAGCTGCATCAGCTTTTTATGGCTTTGCGGATCCGCTTGAATATCCTTTAATGAAGGAAGGTATGCTTTGGCTTTCTCACAATCCCAAACACACGTACACAGTCTGGCTGAGTTTTTACCGCCTTTGGCAATCACGATTGCTTCATCTTTTTTAGGATGTGCCCATAACTCCGCAATATCACATAACACCACAACATCCGCATCCATATAAATGGCACGGCCTTCGAAATTGCATGACTCTGGGATTGCCCATCTAAAACCTGAAAAAGGGGTCGCCCAATGTTCTGTATGCCAGCCTTCGTCTGTTTGCTGATTGGTATACCATGGACTATTTTGATCGTGGCTAAGCTGCATCCATACAATTTCAACAGGATGTTTGGTATGCTTGCGGACACTATAGTCCAGAACCATCATTTGTTCTAAGTCGCAGTTATTGGGGTCGCAACCAACAAAAATTTTAATTGTGGAGTTAGACATGACTAGCTTCCATTTTTAAGGCTTTATTCATAATTATAGTCTAAAAAGAGGGGCTTTTTTTGAAATATTTCTCTACTTCTGGTTATATTGTAAAGTGATTATGTGAGGCAATGTAATGATAATAAATACATTTATTGAAAAGGCAAAGAGGAAAATTGCCCAAGCAGAGATTGTCTCTTTTGATATTTTTGATACCTTATTGCTACGTCCGTATTTATCTCCACGAGATTTATTTTTACATATCGAGATTGATCAATGCTTGGAAGGTTTTGCTCTGGCTCGAAGAGAGGCTGAATTTAGAGCGAGAAAGAAAAATCCAGATCGACAAGAGATCTGCTATGACGATATTTATAATGAAATTGAGGCTGAGTTTAAGTGCGCCAAAGAAATTGAATTAAACTGGGAATTTATGGTTTTACAGCCGAACCCAGAAATGAAAATACTTTGGGATTATGCTCTTGAATTAAATAAAAAAGTTATTGTAATTTCGGATATGTACCACTCATTTGAGAGTTTACAGAAATTACTGATTAAAAATGAATTTCATGCTTTTGAGCATTTATATGTGTCTAGCAGCTATGGTAAAACCAAGAAAAAAGGCACACTGTTTGAGCAGGTCTTTTCTGATTTAAAGGTGAGCGCACAAGATATTGTTCATATCGGTGATAATAAGAAAGGAGATTATAGAGCGCCTGCGAAACTAGGTGTCCAAGCAATTTTATATAAACAGGTTGCACAGCAGTTCTTAGCTGTTGATGAACGGGTAAGACGATTTACAGAACAAGGCACGCTCAATTTAGGCAAGAGTATTTTGGTCGCAATGCTAGCAATGCGGTGGTTGAACCAGTCATTGGTACAGAATAGGCGTCCATATTGGCAAGAGATTGGTTATGGCTATGCTGCACCTCTGGCTTATGGTTATAGTAAATGGATTGAAACTACAGCACTAGAAAAAAAGCTAGATCATCTTTTGTTTGTTGCTCGAGATGGCTATTTACTGCAAAAGGCTTTCAAACAATTTCATGTTGGTGGAATTAAAACCAGTTATGTATATGCACCACGCCTACTCAATCTGGTTTACCGACTTGATTATGAGAAGCAGAATATTGAAAGTGCTAAAGCGATTGTCGATTTTTATGCGCATAAATATGCAGATATTGCTGCATTAACAGAAGGGCGATCTTTTAACAAAGCCAGTCATTATCACGATTTTATTCAAGAGCATAAACATCATTTTGAACAGCATGCTGAGCAAATGTACGCTGATTATCATCATTATATTGATATGATCATAGGCAAAGATGAACAGGTCGGAATAGTTGATAGTAAGACCGTTGCTTTGACCTCTCAGAAAATGTTAGAAGATGTATTACAGCGTCCAATCAATGGTTTTTATTGGTCTACGTTATTGCCGTATCGCACTAAAAAATATGCATTCGATACATTTATTCCCAATAATTTAAATACTTTAGACTCAAATGTATTTACTAAAAACTGGAAATTTGTTGAGTTGCTTTTAAGTTCACCTGAGTTTCCAATTTATGGCGTTTCGATGAAGGGGCAGCCGATATATAAAGATAATCCAAGTAAGGATGAGCGTCTCATTAAGGAAAACTATGCAGAAATTGTTCAGGGAGCTGAAGCATTTTTTGCAGATATAAAAGCTATTTTTGGTCAAACCAATCTTTATCTAGAAGGTGGAGATCTTGTCGCGTGGACCAATATCTTTTGTGACTATCCACGTGGCGTTGATGTTGAAAAAATGACAGAGGTTCGGTTAGCCGTTGATGTTTCACATCATCGCGCTATACCACTATTTTCGATGAAGACCTCGTTGGCAGATTTCCTTAAACAGCCTAAAACAACCTTAAATATATGGAAGGGGTTAGTTTGGAGAACCCCTATACAATCATTGCTTTTACATGTTTTTAAGCCATTAAAGGTGAAGAAAAGTCATGCTAAGCACATTAAAATCGGTGTTCTGCCATATCTTAAGACAAGATATTTTATCTGGACATTGTTATTGTTTAAGCGGTTTTCGCTGCAATTAACCTTAGGAAATTATAACAAACATCATTCTTGAGTTTAAAAGGCGCTGGTCGTGCCCTATGTGGAATTGCCAGCTCTTATCTTTTAATTTGAATAAGAGCATATAGTTTGGGCCTGTTTTTAGTGTCGGTGCTGCGGGGGAAATTTATCTTCTTGTCAGTAATTTGTTGTCTTTATTTTTATTCTGGAAAAACTAGTGTTTTAAAATTTAATTTATAGCTTTGATTTTATTTGATTTATTGTGGTTCTATTTTGGGTTTTGTAATCTTGTCTGTGTTCGCTGTGAGAAGAAAAAAATAACTATTTTTGAAATGTTGATGCTTATCCATAACTTACATGTTGTTAGCTTAGGCAACAGTCAGGCAAGATTGAAATCATGTACATCATAATCAAAAACAAGTATTCTTAGCGCCTGTAGGTATGTCGCCTAATTTGTCTGAATTACTCCTATCCCATATGAAAAAGTTTGTTGTCAGTCTCTCAAGCGCAATCGAGCGCCGTAATCATATCTCATCTCAATTTGAGAGACAGGGAATAGAGTTCAGCTTTTTCGATGCAATAACTCCTGATGTGGCCGCATATGATGCACAAGCCATGAATCTTAGTGTGCATGAAAACTATATTGCCAAAGGTGAACTTGCCTGTTTTATGAGCCATGTACATTTATGGAAGAAGATTGTCGATGACAATATTCCCTATATGGCAATTTTTGAAGATGATATTCATTTAGGGGAAAAGGCTAACAGGTTCTTAAATCAATCTGACTGGATCGAACCAGACTGGCATCTCATTAAGTTAGAAGCATTTACGCCGAAAGTGATATTGGGGGCTAAATGTAAAGAATTCCCGCAAGAAGGGCGAGAAATCTATAGGTTAATTGGAAAAAACTTAGGAACTGCGGGCTATATCCTGTCATTGCAGGGCGCAAAATTTTTATTAAATGAAATTGAAAAGATTGACTATATTATTCCCTTAGATAACTTGATGTTTGAGCATGTTGTTAAAGATCATAAGTTTATAATGTGTCAAATGCAGCCCGCACTGTGTATTCAAGACACCATATTGCATTATAGATCAACCAATATTCAGCTTAAAAGTCAGCTCACCTCGGAAAGAAAAAAGAGGATGAGAGCCAATAAAGCCAATGGTCTGCAGAAGATTTTTTTAGAATTGGTTCGTATTAGCACCCAATTAAAAATTATATTTTTTGCTCGTCGGGTAACATATAAGTGAAAACTTTTGTCATCAGTTTACAGTCCGCAGCTGATCGTAGAATACATATTGAAGAACAGTTTGGGGAAAAAGGAATTTCATTTCATTTCTTTGATGCCATCGAACCTCCTCTGGTCGATCTCCAAGCTGAAAAGATTGGCCTTACGCTTCGTCAAGGTGATTTAAGCCGAAATGAATTGGCTTGTTTATTAAGCCATGTATCGTTGTGGCAAAAAGCTGTTGATGAAGAAATGTCAGCCATTGCAATTTTTGAAGATGATGTCCATTTGGGAGATGATGCTGAGCTACTCTTAAAACAATCAGACTGGTTAAAGGTTGATATTGTGAAGCTCGAAAAATCTTACGATAGTGTTATCTTAGATTTAAATAAAACCCAAATCTTTGATCATAAAGATTTTATTTTAAGACGTTTGAAAAACCCCCATCTTGGAGCAGCAGGCTATATTCTCTCTTATCAGGGAGCAAAGGCATTGCTTGAGTATATGAAAGAACAACCTGTTTTAGATCATGTTGATCAAATTGTTTTTCGAAAATATATTGCTGAAGGTCAGCTTGGTATCTATCAATTAAATCCAGCATTATGTATGCAGGACTATTTATTAAATCCACAAAATCAAAAGTTTAAAACAACACTTCAATGGCGTAATAAACAAAAAATTAAGTCCAGAGGATTACAGAAGTTATCTCGTGAGTTCAAGCGTCTTTTGACTCAATTGAAAGAATTTCCTTATAAAACTAAATTAAAGTTTACAGTGACTAATAAAAATTAAACTATGGTATTGTTTATTAATGGATTATCTTTGTTGATTTGCACTGTGAAATAGTATGAATATTCCTTTGAGGTTTATTTCATATATTTTAATTGTATAATTCTGCTGTTTTTTCTCAAATATGATGGCTTTCTAAATGAGTGTTTTTGTTATTAGTTTGGATTCTGCAATTGAGAGAAGACAACATATAAATGCAGAGTTTAAAAAATATTTAGTTGATTTCCGCTTTTATGATGCAATTACACCAGTTACATCTGATGATGCAGCAAAAAGTGTAGGAATTGATTTGGCTCGGCGAGGAAGCTTAACGAAAGGTGAAGTTGCATGCTTGTTAAGTCATATTATGTTGTGGAAAAAGATTGTTGATCTCGACTTAGACTATATGGCAATTTTTGAAGATGATGTGTATTTAGGTGAGAATATACAGTGCTTTTTCAATGACTTTTCATGGATACCCAAAGATGTTCACATTATCAAATTAGAAGCTTTTGATAAAAAAGTTGATCTGTCTTTTTTCTTAAAATTATCAAAAAATGGAAGAAGCTTATATCATCTTAAAGGGATGCATTTGGGTGGGGCGGGTTATATTTTATCAAAAGCAGCGGCTGAGCATTATCTTGAACTGATTGCAAATATGCCAGAATTGGTTCCTGTAGATCATATTCTGTTTGGTCGGAATGTTAAAAAGGGGAAGTATAAAGCTTACCAAATGACGCCTGCAATTTGCGCTCAAGATTTTTATCTAAATGATAAATATCATAATTTTGGAAGTCATCTCGAAGAAGATCGCGCGGTTCGGCATCAGGCCGAAAAACTAGCAAGACTTCAACAAAAGCAGCAAATGACTGTATTTTTCAAAATCAAAAAAGAGATTTTAAGATTGTTTTTGCAAATTTTGAAACTTAAGGACCTTTCAGCTTATCGTACAGTGAAGTTTAAATAGTTTTAAGACGCTTGAAACCCATACTCATTTGTAAGCAGATTCAGATTTTCCGCCTCTAAACCGTTTATAACCCCACATATATTCAGCAGGAAAGCGGTTAATCATCTGTTCAACGGCTTGATTGAGTGCGGTTGTGGCAACTTCGATATCTCGATCATACAGTTGCGGATCATTCAGGTCATCACAATACACATCAAAACCTTCACCATCTTCACGACGGAAACAGCTTAATCCGACTAGGCGACATTGGGTTTTTTGTGCCATTTTACTGGCCAGTGTGCTGGTGAGACATGGAACTCCAAAAAAAGGAACCACAACACCACCAGACGGGTCTGGGACATGATCGGGCAAGATGACACTGAAGCCACCTTGTTTTAGGTTTTTAAACAAGGCCTTTACACCAGACGCGTCAGTAGGAACCAAAGTCGCATTGAGGCGTTGACGGGCATGTAAGGCAAAAGCATTAAAGCCAGAATCTTTCATGGGTTTGTACATGATGGTTGGAATACCATATTGATGTACCCATGCATTCATCATTTCCCATGTGCCCAGATGCGGGGTAATAATCAGTGCGCCTCTTGGATCACTGAGCGCATCGGTTAATACGTCCAAATGATGTACCGTATGAATCTGTTGGATGCTCCATTCAGGTGGCATTGCCCAACATTTACCAGATTCAATATAACTGAGGCATTGTTTGGTGACGCTTTCTCTCGCGAGCTGTTCTTTTCGTTCTAGACTAAGTTGAGGGTAGGCTAGCCCTAAGTTGACTCTGGTTTTCCACAGCATACTTTTATTCGGATTTTGATTGATAAAGTATGCCGCCACTTTTGCGATACTACGTAAAAGTGCTAAAGGGAGAATACGAAGTAGGGTAGTGTAAAACGACATGATCTTAGTCTTGTTTATCTACGTTGCCTTTAAGGACCATATAGATTAATGCGACAAAAATCAGTAGAGCACCCGCCAAACTACTGACACAGAAGTATAAAATGCGTTGATTGGTGTCCATATTGAAGAGTTCATTTGCCAAGATGTAACGCATGAAAAACCATTGAGCAAGTGAAAATACAATAAGTACAATTGCATGTCGACGTACATCAGGACGCATTGCCATAAGACGGATCTCTCAATAAAAAGCAGCCTATTATGCCACTAGCGGACTTGTTCGCAAAGTATAAATTACCTCACCTAACCTCTCCTAAAAGGAGAGGGATTGTATGGATATAAAAAACCCTGCATGAAGCAGGGTTTTTGTTGAAGCATAAACTCAAGGTTTATTTTTCTTCAGCTTTTGGCTTTTCGCGTAAACGAATACCTAAGTCGCGCAATTGATTTGCTTCAACTGGTGCTGGTGCTTGAGTCAATGGACATTCAGCTGTCTTGGTTTTCGGGAATGCAATTACATCACGAATCGAAGAAGCACCTGTCATTAACATGATCAAGCGGTCAAGACCAAATGCCAAACCACCGTGCGGAGGTGCACCATAGCGTAATGCATTCAATAAGAAGCTGAATTTCTCTTCTGCTTCTTCTTCACCAATACCTAAAGCTTCAAAAATTGCTTTTTGCATTTCTAAAGTATAGATACGAAGTGAACCACCACCGATTTCAGTACCGTTCAGTACCATATCGTAGGCAACAGAAAGGGCTTCACCTGGATTGCTCTTCACGTCTTCAACACTTGATTTTGGTAGCGTGAATGGGTGGTGAACAGAAGTCCATTTGCCATCATCCGTTTCTTCGAACATTGGGAAGTCAACAACCCAAAGTGGTGCCCACTCACACGTTGTCAGTTTCAAGTCATGACCGATTTTCACACGAAGTGCGCCCATCGCATCATTTACAACTTTAGCTTTATCCGCACCAAAGAACACGATGTCGCCATTTTCAGCGCCAACACGTTTTAATAGATCCAGCACGATTGGCTCGATGAATTTAACGATTGGAGATTGAAGACCTTCGATGCCTTTTTCAAGTTCGTTGACTTTGATGTAAGCCAAACCTTTTGCACCGTAGATGCCTACGAATTTGGTGTATTCGTCGATTGCACTACGTGGCAATGAACCAGCACCAGGAACACGTAAAGCAACGATACGACCTTTCGGGTCTTTTGCAGGGCCAGCGAAGACTTTGAACTCTACGTCTTGCATTAAGTCTGCAACGTCAACCAATTTCAATGGAATACGCATATCTGGTTTGTCAGATGCATAGTCACGCATTGCGTCGGCATAAGTCATACGTTCAAACTTATCGAATTTTACATTCAATAATTCATTGAACATTTTAACCGTTAAGCCTTCCATTAAATCCATGATGTCATCGTCACTCATGAACGATGTTTCAACGTCGATTTGGGTGAATTCAGGCTGACGATCCGCACGTAAATCTTCGTCACGGAAACATTTCGCAATTTGGTAATAACGGTCGATACCACCCACCATCAACAACTGTTTGAACAATTGTGGTGATTGTGGAAGTGCGTAGAAGCTACCATTTGAAACACGACTTGGCACTAAATAGTCGCGTGCACCTTCTGGTGTCGCACGTGTCAAGATTGGGGTTTCAACGTCTAAGAAACCATGATCTTCAAAATAGTTACGGATCAAGTTGGTCACTTTAGAACGGAAACGCAAGCGCTCTAACATTTCAGGACGACGGATGTCCAAGAAACGGTATTTCAAACGAATTTCTTCTGAAATATTGGTGTTTTCGTCATTCAATGGGAATGGCGGAGTATCAGAAGCTGCAAGAACTTCGATGTCTTTACCTAAAACTTCAATCTGACCACTCACCATGTTGGCATTTTCAGTACCTTCATAGCGACGACGAACACGACCTGTAATTTTTAATACAAATTCTGAACGTGCTTTATCTGCTGTTGCGAATGCTTCAGGCGTATCTGGATCGATCACCACCTGTACGAGACCATCACGGTCACGCATATCAAGGAAAATTACACCGCCATGGTCACGGCGACGGTGAACCCATCCGCATAAAGTAACGGTTTGATCGATTTGGGCTTCTGTTAAAGAGCCACAGTAATGAGTGCGCATCATATTGAATTATGTATCCAAACTATATTGGCTGTAGAAGGTGAATGCGTAAACAGCGCACCACCAATGAAGGGGAGATTATGCCTTGTTGAACGTATAGTCTCAAGTCTTAATGTTTTCAAGCGAATTTTAAAGCAACACTTCTACTTAAACTGATTTCAGACGAGCGATCCAATCAAAAAATAAAAACAATAGGCAGGCTACGGTAAACCAGCTTAGGCTTGCCTGTGTAAATTCATTAATCGATTTGCCTATATAAAAATAGCGTTCACTATTCCATAGATCAGCGCTGATCTGTTGGCTGTAGTCTAAGACTGCGATTAGTCCTACGATGATTGAAACACTGAAGCTGAGTAGTGCAAAAGTTTTTATTTTGGTTGAAACAGGATGGTTATGTTTATGCCTAAGGTAATAATGCCAAGACATGACCAGAATGATAGGTAGGGTGAGCACTGATGAGGCAATTTGTAAGACAAAATGCAGGGGATAACTTAAGCCAAGAAGTGAAATGTTTTGGGCAAGCGTTTCTTTGAATGCAAATGTTCGAAAGTCGAGATGAGTAAGTCCATCCCAAATTAAATGTGTAGCAATACCTATGCTAAGGGCAATACAACTCATCAAGATAAAAGTTAAGGCATGATCAAAGGAACTGACTTTTAGCGGATGATGAATACCTAAAATGCGGTAAATCACAGGGCGATAGATCAGATACCACAGTAGACAGAAGAGCAATCCGATTGGAAGATTGGGAAATAAAAGACCTGCCCATTGGTGGGTTAAGTTGATATTTTCTTGTGTAAATAATCGATAGATATCTGGTGTCATACAGCCAATTGCTAATGCTGCAAGTGGTAAATGGCCTTTGCTTAATTTGGATAAAGGAGGGGCAAGTACTGCATGAGAAAGAGTGAAAGGCATAATAAAAAAAGCATTATAGATAATAAAATCTTACGCGAAAGAATAGTAAATAAATAATCAGATTTGTAAATAGGCTGACCGATCATACTTGTTTTTTACAATGTTGTATTGTAGGTGTGTTTTTGCTTAAATAATGCAATGAATTTTGGTCTATTTTGATGGTTAATCAGTTTGCAGATGTTGATGAGGTTTAAATTTTGTAATGGGGTGTAATTTAAATTTTTTGGGTGAGAATAAAGTTGCAAAACTTATCTCGTTGACGATATTGATTCTATTTTTTTATTATATTTTTAATGAAAAATTTAGAGTTTGGTATGTTTCAATTATCTATACTTTAATGTTTGCCTATGTTTTTATTAAAAATAAAAAAATAATCATGAATATGCCCTTGATGCTATTCTGTCTGATTAGTTTTTTTACTTTTAGCTTAAGTTATTATCTTTTTGATCGGTTGGATGTTATTCCACAAGATGGCCCACATAGAACATATAAAAATATTGTTAATCAGTATCTGTGGGTAATTCCTTTCTGCTTTTTACCAACGATCTATCATTATTTTAGTTTTAAAACTAAACACTTTTTTGCTGTCTTATATATTATTATTGGCTTCTTGCTGGTCTATAGTTGGATTGTCGGGTTTCAACTCGATTTCCACCGTGGGTTGCTGGCAGATTTTTATAATCCAATTATATCGTATGATATTGTGTTTGTTTCTTTAAGTATTTTAGTTTTTGTTTTTTCATTTTATTTAAAATCGAGATCCTCATATCTGATAACAACTATAAGTTTATTGACTTTATTTGTGTTTATACTACATGGTTCTAGAGGGACATGGTTGGTTATACCATTTTTACTGTTATTTTTAACGTTATTTTATTATAAAACTCAGAAGAAAAAGCTACTTTTTAGTGGGTCACTGCTTTTAATCTTTTTGATTGTTAATGCTGTTATTCCAAATTCACCTGTATTTAATCGATTTGATGAGTTTCAAAAAGATAAGACTCATATCGAAAACCATAGCTATAATAACAGTACAGGTTCTAGATTGGTGATGTGGCACAATGCAATTGAACTATTTCAACAACAACCTGTTATCGGTGTTGGTGTTTATGGTGTTGAAAAGGAGCATTGCCATCTAGCTGAGCAAGGTATTTTACCAAGTTGTTTTCAGCATAAGCATAATATTTTCTTTCAAGATCTGGCTGCTAATGGCTTGATTGGTTTGGTAGGTCTTATTATTTCATTGCTTACGCCACTGATATTCTTCTTCTCTCAATTTTTTAGCAGAAATGAATTGGTTAGGAATTTGGCACTTGCTGGATTTTTATTTGTATTTTCATTTCTCTTGAGTGGATTAACAGAATATTATTTATTCTTTCCCCATGTCACTTATATATTCTTTTTTATAACGGCCAGTTTAATGAGCTTTATCATATTGAAAGACAAAAATAAGCTTTGATAAATTAAGCAGAATTCAACCGGCATATCGAGAGATAATGTCGGTTTTTTTTATATAAAAATTAGACTGATATGAGGGATAACGTTTCTCGTACGCTGGAGGTCTTTCATTGAATCATGGAGAAGCAGTGTAGCAAATGTTCATTGTTGCAGTGTTTTTTATTGCAAAATAAATGAAATGTTATAATATAACAAAAACAACGATCGACTGATTCGAGACCCGATATGTCATTTCCACAGAATATTTTGACCTTATCTATTTTAGCTGTTGTATCTGTATCTACTTTTGCAGCAGAAAATGAGCAAGTGACAAGCTTAGAGACAATACGAATAAAAGCACATCCATTAGAGCAAACATCGAAAGATTTTGCGGTTGCCGATACCGTCGTAGATCAAAAACGCTTGCAACAGGGCGCTGTCACCATTGGTGAAGCATTGAGCAGTGAACCTGGGATCTATTCCAATCAATTTGGCGCGGGTTCAAGCCGTCCTGTGATCCGTGGTCAAGATGGCCCACGGGTAAAAGTTTTGCAAAACTCCTCTGAAAATATTGACGTATCAACTTTATCTCCTGACCATGCAGTGACTGTAGATCCTGCATTAGCGCAACAGGTTGAAGTGATTCGTGGACCATCGACTTTGTTGTTTGGTGCAGGAACAGTGGGTGGTTTGGTGAATGTGACGGATAGCAAGATTCCAACCAAAATGCCTGAAAATGGTTATGAGGGAAATGTGGGCTTACGTTACAACACTGGCAGTGATGAAAAACTGGCAACGGCTGGTGTAACAGTTGCTTTGGGTGATCAAGTGGCCTTACGAGTTGAAGGCTTAAATCGTGAAGCCAATGACTATATCGCGCCGAACTATGTGCACGAAGGTGAGAAAGAGCGTCGTGTCGGTAATACCTTTGCCAAAGGTGAAACGGTGAATGTCGGTTTGTCTTGGATTTATGATCGCGGTTTTACGGGAATTTCATATAGCAATCGCCAAGATAAGTATGGTCTACCTGGACATAGCCATGAATATGAGAGCTGTAGTGCTCATCTTTCAGGACGTCCTCATTTACATTGTGGCGACCATGATCACGAAGATGGCGATGATCATGACCATGGTCATGACGATCACGACCACGATCATGCACATGAGGCAGGCCCTTGGATTGATCTAAAATCTGAGCGTTATGATGTCCGTACTGAATTGAATGATCCGTTTGCAGGATTTAAAAAGTTACGTGCTCAGGCCAGCTATACTGATTATAAACACGATGAAATTGAAGAAGACACCATCGCGACTCGCTTTAAAAATAAGGGTTATGATGGCCGTTTAGAATTGGTACATAACCCAATTGGGCCATGGGAAGGGGTAATTGGAACCCAATATGGTCAACAAAAACTGGAACTCACCGGTGAAGAAGCATTCTTGGCACCCAATACCACGAAGAAGTGGAGCATCTTTGGTTTAGAGCATGCACAATTTAATGATGTCCATGTTGAGCTGGCAGCACGCGCAGAAAAACAAAAAATTGATATTGATGACTCAAGCAAAAAAGATTTCGACGGTTCAGCCTTTTCTGTTTCTGGCGCTGCCAACTGGGAGTTTGCGCCCAACTACAAACTCTCTTTGGTGACTTCACATCAAGAACGTTTACCTTTAGCGCAAGAGCTCTATGCCAATGGTGGACATTTTGTGACCAATACCTATGAACTAGGTAATGATCAATTGAAGAAAGAAAAATCCAATAATGTGGAACTCGGTTTCCATTATGACAATAACAAGTTTGATTACCATGTGCATGTCTATCACAACTGGTTTGATGACTATATCTACGCTCAAACTTTAGACCGTTATAAAGATTTCCGCTTGGTGCAATACGCCCAAGATCAGGCACGTTTCTATGGTGCAGAGGCAGAAGCGGGTTATCAGATCTCGGATATGTATAAAGTCGGTGTATTTGGTGACTATGTGCGCGGCAAGATCGACAATGAAAATGCCCCACGTGTCCCAGCAGGTCGTCTAGGAACAAAAGTAAATGCGGACTTTGGCGATGGCTTTAGCGGTTCAGCTGAATACTATCATGTGTTCCAACAAGACAAGATTGCGGCTTATGAAACTGATACGCAAAGCTATAACATGCTGAATTTAGGTGTGGCTTACACAGGTAAATATAGTAAGGCTACAGATTATCGTGTTTATCTGAATGCCAATAATTTGCTCGATGATCAGGTGTACCAACATGCATCATTCTTATCAACGATTCCACAAGTGGGACGTAATTTCACGGTTGGGGTGAATTTTAACTTCTAAGTGAAAATTTAATTTTTGATTTTTTAAATGATCACCAAATTAGCATTGAAAAATCAAAGCATAAGCTCTAGCCTTAAGCCATTAGGCTAGGGCTTTTTTTGTTTATATGCGTATCTTCCAACGAATCCATCGAAAATTAAACTGGTCAGGTCGACGTTACATGGCAGTCATATTGTGTATTTTTGCGATTGGATACATTGCTTCGGCAATCTATCACACCGTAAAACCACTCCCAAAGGGATTGGATTTTACTGGGCAATTACGTCATGCCAATGTGAAATTCTTAGCCGATCAGACTTATATCGATGCGCAAGGTCAGCAACAAGTAGATCAGCATATTTTCAAAGAAGTGTTTCAGTTGATTGATCAGGCACAGAGTACCATTGTGCTGGATATGTTCCTGTTTAATCAGGAAGTGGGTAAGTCGACAGTCAAACAGTTTCCTTTAATGCAAGAGCTCACCGATGCCTTAATCGTGAAGCGTCGTTTGCATCCAAATGTTGAAGTTGTAGTGATTACCGATCCGATTAATTCGATTTATGGTGGGTTAACGCCAAAGCATTATCTACAACTACGCCAAGCAGGTGTGGATGTCATCGAAACTGATTTAAAGCCATTGCGTGCTTCGAATCCATTGTGGTCAGGTTTTTGGTATATCTGTTGTCAGAACTTGGGCAATAATCCTGAAGGTGGCTGGTTAAGTAGCCCATTTGGCAATGATAAAATTACTCTGCGTAGTTATCTGGAATTGTTTAATTTCAAAGCCAATCACCGTAAAACCTTAGTGGTTGATACGGTTGACGGATGGAAAAGCTTAGTAACTTCGGCCAATCCGCATGATGGTAGTTCGCATCATAGCAATGTGGCTTTGGTGGTGGATGGGCCAACAGCGATTGATGTGTTACAAACCGAGCAAGCTGTGGCCAATATGTCTAAAGGTTCGAGCCCATTTGTGATTATGGGCGGGCTAGCCGAAGATAAAACATTACCACAAGTGCAAGTGCTGACTGAAAAAGCGATTTATGAAGCCGTTCTGAAAATGATTCAGGCTGCTAAAAGTAAAGAGCATTTGGATATGGCGATGTTCTATTTATCAGAACGTAATATCATTGATGCACTCAAGCAGGCGCAACAACGTGGTGTCAACATTCGTATTATGCTTGACCCGAATAAAGATGCGTTTGGTCGTCAAAAAAATGGCATTCCCAATCGTCAAGTGGCTTCGGAACTGAATGCTGTCGGTATTCCAATCCGCTGGTGTGATACACGTGGCGAACAATGTCATAGCAAAATGCTGCTTAAATCAAATGCCCAGCAAGCAGAGATCATTCTCGGTTCAGCTAACTTAACCGCACGTAATTTAAAAAATTATAATCTTGAAACCGACATGCGCGTGATTGGTGCAGCACAAGCACCTGTGTTTAAAGATGCGGGACAGTATTTTGATGTAGCATGGACCAACGCCAATGCACGTCAAATCACGGTGGATTATGCAAAATATGCTGATGAGTCAAAAGTAAAATACTGGATTTATCGTTTTATGGAATGGTCTGGCTTATCTACTTTTTAATTCAGCATAACGAGGGTTCTACGCAATGGCGAAAATTAAACTGAATATTAGACAGAATGAGCAGATTGATTTAGAGGTACATCAATTTAATCATTATGCAGATATTGTTGAAATTCAAAGTTGGGCAGAACTCTTAGAATGTTATCGCTCCCTTAAACAAGATGTTTATCCTAAAAAAGTGTTTCTAGTTTTAGATGACGCCGCACAAGCAAAATATACTTCGATGCATGCGGTCGAGGATGACCGTCTGTATGTCGATTTTAGTGACGACCTCAAGGGAATTGAAGTCAATGATCCACGGTGGGAGCAAACTTATCAAAATGTTTGTGTTCCAAAGCAATTGCAGCATTATCTTCAACAGTTGAATGATCCCGCACAGCAGCAGCGTTTTGAAAGCCTAGCTGAAAAAATGCAGCATTATGATGAAAATGACTTAGAAGCACTGCTTTATTTCAATCAACATCTATTGATTTCATTAGACAGTGTTATCGCAGTTAAAGTGGCTGATATTGAAACTGAAGCTTTGAAACTGGCGATGCTACCAAATGGCTATTTTTCTTGTGATTTTGATCCCTTCGAGAATTATGCGCTGATTCAGAAAATGCAGCACTATGGCTTCGAATTTATCGGACTTGGAGCAGCCTTATTGGGATGGACTAAAACCCCAGATTTTAAAGCTGAAAAGATGAATGATTTAATTCAGGATTTGGCTTTGATTTATCCTTTAGATTTTGCTCATCAAAAGGCAATGAAAGACCTGATTTTAAAAAATGATTATCTGATTTTACCTTATTCAGAATCCCCACAAGAATATTTGGGTTATGACTTATCGTGATTCATAACGAGAGTTCAACAAGCTGAATGTGGATGTTTATTTGCGATTCAGCTTGTTGAAAGACCTACATCCTCAAGAAAAAAAATTAAGGGCTTGGAGGAATCAATTGATCTAAATCCTTATCAGCCATTTGCTCGAGTTCACTTAAATCGGTTTTGATTTTCCACTGACTTTCATCATCCACAGGATTCGGTAAGCGTGCTTCTAGCCAGTCACAGACCACATCTGGAGTGAATTCTGGATGATTGCACTGAATGACCCAAGCCAAAAAATCTTTGGCTTCACCGTTCATATAGGGTGGTGGAGACACTGGGAAGAACTGAGTCGGTAAACGCTCATTGGTGGATAAATAATTGAGTACATGTCCAAGTTCTTGAACGGTTTGCCATGCCAACGGATGTTCAACATCAATATTAAATTTAAACCACCATGCGTGTTGACCATCTGCGCCATGTGCAACAATACGCGCTTCTTGCACGCTTGGCACTTTACAGAAGAATTGATAGAGACGATCAAAATTCATTTCAGCCACAGATGTTGCCTTAAAACCAAAAAAATGATTTTAGCATATCTCGGCGGAGCTGTAGCTCGCTGCTGTTTATCTTGGGAATTCAACAGCTAATCTGAAAAAATATTATTACAACAGTGGCGCTGAATTTTTATTCTAAAATAGACAGATACTCTGCTTTTAGGGAGATCACGATGAAGCAATTTCAACCTTATATTTATGGCTTGGCAGCTGTATTGAGCTATCTCCCAGTGATGAGCTATGCCGACAATGCTTGGAGTGGCTATAGTGGGGTAGAACGCCGCTCCTCTCATCAGACGACTCCTGCCTATCAGCCGCCAGCACAAGATCCATTTGCTTTTTCGAATCAGCGTTATACACCGACAGCGCCACCGAAAGGTTACTACTATCAACCCAATCAAAATAACTATTATCCTCATCCGAATCATCGACCGGGTGTCCGTGTCGAATATTATCCAGATACGCAATATGACCGCAGCTATCGCCGTGAGTCTTTTGTGGTGGGCAATGAATTACCGGGTGAGTTCCGCAGTGAGCGTTATGTGGTTCGGGACTGGGATTATTATTCCTTACGTGAACCCCCACGTGGCAGACATTGGGTTGTCGTGGATGGACGTTATCTTTTAGTGACTGATGATAATTTTACCATTGAGATTATTCGCTGATTTTTGATGGTTTTCTAAAATTTAATCTCTCGAGGATTCTCCATAATTTCTCGCTATTCATTACAAAGCTTTGCAATGTTGCGAGTTTTATTCATGCTTTCTCCTTGAGTTTTTCTTAATCTGATTTCAGATCGAAAAACAGAGGATTAAAGAATGAAGAAGACCGCAGTATTACTGGTATCAACACTTATGCTGGGTGTTTCTGCCTCAGCTATGGCAGATTCAAATCGTTGGAATCATGATCATAGAGATCGCTACGATAACCGCTATGATCATCGTGAACAGCCGCGTTGGTCAAATGGCGATCGTGGTAATCATTATGGTCAACGCATTAATTTCAAGCGCGGTGAGCGTTTACCCTCAGAATTCCGTAGTAACCGCTATGTGGTTTCTAACTATCGGAACCATCGTTTATATGAACCACCTCGTGGCTATAACTGGATGCAGGTACAGGGTAAATATGTGTTGGTGGACTCGAAATATCGTGTTTTCCGAGTTGCATAGCAGATGCAATAAAAAAGCAGGCCATATGCCTGCTTTTTTATTTATGCTAGTTCGTCATCTTGTGGTCGAGGTGTTTTGTTGGAAGGCAATTGTTGTTCTTGATCCTTGCCCCGAATCACAGAAGGGTAGTTCCATGACGCAAATCGGACCACCAAAATCGCCACCGCTAAAATCAAGATCGAACCTGTGGTAATCACCAAATCCATAGAAGCTTTATGATTGTGCTGAATATCGGCAATCAACAGGCGGGTGAGTGCAGTAATCGCGACATAAATCAAAAAACGCACCGGCATGTGATTGGTCTTGAAGTAAATCCCCACCATCGCGCCTAATTCTAAATAGATAAACAACAGTAAGATATCATCAATGGTGGCGTACTGTTTTACCGTTAGAATTTCAATCACGGTATGTACGGCTGACCATGCAATCATACAGCCGATAATAAATAAGGCTAAATAATGAAAGGCTTCAACCGCGTAGTGACCGAAGCGATCAAGTAGGCGAGGTAAGCCTTCAAGTTTCTCTTTAGAGTTCGACATAGCGATTTATATTCTCAACATGATCATTAGAATGTTATGCAAGTTTTATGCTGATTTGATTATAGCGATAAAAAAACTGCCTCAACCAAATGATTGAGGCAGTTTTTAACATCACGCCAAAATTAAGCTTGGTTGGTGAAGTAATCTTCGCTGAAGTTCATGATCAAGTCAGAACCTGCTTTGATTTTCGCTAAACGCGCATCTAATTCAGGCAAGATACGGTCTACAAAGTATTGTGCTAATGCAATTTTGTTTTGGTAGAAATCACCAGATTTGTCTTTTGCAGCAGCAGCGATTTTTGCAAACATATAGGCAAAGCTGAGTAAGCCTACTGCATGTAAGTAGTCAACCGCAGCTGAGTTCGGGAAGTCAACATTTTCAGCTGCTTGCTCAATGATGAACTGCGTGATTGCTTCGATTTCAGTTGCAGCATCTAATGTTGCATCTTTAATGAAGTTCAAGTCTGTGTCTAGGTCATTGGCAAAGTCACGGATTTCAGTGATGTACTCAGCAATGAATGCGCCGCCACATTTAATGGTTTTACGACCAATTAAATCTTGAGACTGAACACCGTTAGTCCCTTCGTAAATTTGAGCAATACGAAGATCACGGATACATTGTTCCATACCCCATTCACGGATATAACCGTGACCACCAAACACCATTTGTGCATCTAAGGTTGCTTGGAATGCAGTATCAGTGAGGTAAGCTTTTGCGATTGGTGTTAACAGTGCAACACGGTTGTTCGCTTGCTTCACAGCTTCTGCATCAGTCGAGAATTTAGTGATGTCTAACTGTTGACCGACATAAACAGCAAATGCACGTGATGCTTCATTATTCGCACGTACGTTGAGCAACATACGACGTACATCACCGTGCACTAAAATGCTGTCTGCTGGTTTATTTGGTGATTGAACGCCTGCTGCGCTACGGCCTTGCAAACGGTCAGTTGCGTATTGTGCTGCATTTTGATACGCAAATTCAGAAGCGCCCAGACCTTGAATACCCATCGATAAACGTTCGTAGTTCATCATCACGAACATTGCAGCAAGACCTTCGTTTTCTTTACCCACGAGGTAGCCTTTGGCGCCATCAAAGTTCATCACGCAAGTAGCAGATGCCTTGATACCCATTTTGTGTTCGATTGAACCAGGACCAACAGGGTTGCGCTCACCTAAAGAACCATCTTCATTTAACAGGAATTTTGGAACGATGAATAACGAGATACCACGTGAACCCGCAGGAGCATCAGGTGTCTTCGCAAGCACAAGATGAATGATGTTTTCAGCTAGATCGTTATCACCACCGGTGATGAAGATTTTAGTACCGGTAATGTTATACGTACCATCTTCATTGCGTTCAGCTTTAGTTTTGATAATACCTAAATCTGTACCTGCATGGGGTTCAGTTAAGCACATCGTACCTGACCATTCGCCAGAGTAGATTTTAGGTAAATAGGTTTCTTTTTGCTCTTGTGATGCATAGCTGTTTAACGCCATACCTGCACCTACAGATAGCAGCGGGTAGAGCATGAATGAAGGGTTGGTCGCGAATAACATTTCATCAGACAGTACAGTCAGCATTTTTGGCATTGCCTGACCGCCCCATTCTTCATCAGCACCTAAGCCGATCCAGCCGCCATCAGCGTATTGACGGAATGCTTCTTTGAAACCTGCTGGGGTGAAAACTTCACCATTTTCCCAACGTGCACCTTCTTCATCACCCGTACGGTTTAACGGATGTGTCACGTTTTGGGCAAACTTCGCCATTTCTTCTAAAATTGCTTCAGCTGTTGCGGCATCTACATGAGCCAGTTTCTCATTAGACTGCCAAAATTGTTCTGCTTTAAATACATCATTTAAGATGAATTTCATGTCTGCTAAAGGAGCATTGTAAATTGGCATAATCGTTCCCTTCTACGCACCGTTTCATGTGCAAAGTGATCAAATAAAACGAACAAATAAATTGAATCGTATAAATTTAGCATTGATTAAACAAAAAAAGGACGGTCAAAACTGACCAGTCCTTTTTCTGTGATGAACGTTGCATCTCATTCTAAACTATGTTTAGAAAGCGAAGTGTTCCGCATCAAGTTCAAACAATGGCGCAACGCCAGTTGAAAGTACGTCTACATGTGAGCGAATACGTGGCAAGATCTTCTTGAAGTAGAAGCGAGCAGTGGTCACTTTTGCATTGTAGAAGTCAACTTCAGTTGAACCTTCAGCTAATTTCTCTTGAGCAACAAGTGCCATGCGTGCCCATAAGTAAGCAAGCGTTACATAACCAGAGAAGTATAAGTAGTCAACCGCAGCTGCACCCACTTCATCTGGGTTTTGCATTGCACGCATACCGATTTGCATGGTGATATCGCCCCATTCTTTGTTTGCAGCAGCCAATGGCGCAATGAACTCTTGCATTGCAGCATTGTCTTTGTTTGCTTCAACAAATTTATGGATGATCTTGGTGAAGTCTTTCAACATCGCACCTTGAGTTTGCAAGACTTTACGACCTAACAAGTCAAGTGCTTGAATCTCAGTGGTACCTTCGTATAAGCAAGCAATACGTGTATCACGTACGATTTGTTCCATACCGTGTTCAGAAATGAAGCCGTGACCACCAAATACTTGTACACCGTGCTTCGCAGATTCAGAACCTGTTTCAGTTAAGAATGCTTTTGCAATTGGTGTTAACAAAGACAAGATGTTGTCAGCAAATTTACGCTCTTCTTCAGTTTCGCCTTTTTCAACGATATCTGCATATTGAGCCAATAAGTAAACCAACGCACGACCGCCTTCAGCAAATGATTTTTGCGTTAAAAGCATGTTACGAACAGCTGGGTGAACAATAATTGGATCAGCTTCTTTTTCAGGTGCTTTAGGACCAGAAAGAGAACGCATTGCCAAACGATCTTTCGCATACGCTAAAGCGCCTTGGAAAGAAGATTCAGATGCAGATAAACCTTGAACCGCTGTACCGATACGTGCTGTGTTCATGAAGGTGAACATGCAGTTTAAGCCACGGTTTTCAGGTCCGATCAAGTAACCTTTTGCTTGGTCAAAGTTAATGACACAGGTTGCGTTACCATGGATACCCATTTTGTGTTCGATTGAACCACAACGTACTGCATTACGCTCGCCAACTGAACCATCAGCATTGACGTGGAATTTAGGTACGATGAATAAAGAGATCCCTTTAGTGCCTTTTGGCGCACCTGGTAAACGTGCAAGTACGATATGGATGATGTTCTCAGCCATGTCATGTTCACCAGCAGAGATAAAGATTTTCTCGCCAGAGATTGCGTAACTACCGTCAGCATTTGGTTCTGCTTTAGAACGGATGATACCTAAGTCAGAACCTGCATGAGATTCAGTTAAGCACATGGTCCCTGTCCAAACACCTGAAACAAGGTTTGGCAAGTAAGTGTTCTTTTGCTCATCAGAACCGTGATGTTCTAAAGTACGAACCGCACCGTGAGAAAGACCAGGGTACATGCCCCATGACCAGTTTGCAGTACCCACCATTTCAGAGATAGAGATCCCTAAAGAGTTTGGTAATGCTTGACCGCCAAATTCTTCATCAGCAGAAAGAGATGGGAAGCCAAGTTCGATATATTTTTGATACGCTTCTTTAAAGCCTGTAGGTGTTGTTACAACACCGTCATTCCAAGTACAACCTTCACGGTCGCCGACTTGGTTTAAAGGAGAAAGTTCGTTTTCGCAGAAATCAGCCGCTGCTTCTAAATATTGATCAACCAATTCACGGCTTACAGTGTCTTGAAATGCAGGAAGTTTCGCGTAATGTGCTTCAGCATTTAATAATTCGTGCAATACGAACTGCATATCACGTAAGGGTGCTTTGTATTGTGGCATAGCGGGTTCCTCAATACTGGTTAAACCAGAGTTATAATCTTAGTCAATGATAAATGTGCCCAACAGCACCATTTTGTACTGCTAATCGTGCAACAAGTTATAGTTCGGTACAAGCTTTTGCAGGTCATTTCTTAGTGACTGTGAAGTCAAAGTTTATGGTTCAACCTGTTTAAGCGTTTAGATTGTAGGTGCTTTTTGGGCTTTTGAGTGAAACTGCAGCGGTAAAATCGTAAGCAGCTGTGTACTTAAAAGTGAATATGCTTTGGCCATAAAAAAAGGCGCTTAAAAAGCGCCGATGAGGAACAGGGAAATTAAGTGGTTGCGTTGGCTTGGCGTTTGAACTGTGATTTATCTGGGGTAAAACGAACTTCACAGGTGCCTTCAATTACACGCTTATTCCATTGAACATTCACGCGTTCTCCAACACGCTTTCCTTGACAGGCTTGCTCAATCTGGGCACGTTGTGCTTGATGTTCTTGGCGCATTTGTTCGCGTTGCTCTAAACGCTGTTCACGTTTGGCTTGCCATTCAGCACGTTGTTCTGGTGTAAGTGGTGCACGTTGCATATTATGGCGGTGATGGTCACGATCCATTAACTGTTCCGCTGGTGTGGTTGACTGACAAGCAGCCAAACCTAAAACAGAACCGAGTAGGGTGGTCATCAATACGATTTTTGTCTTGTTCATTGTTTTATCCAGCATGATCAGTTGTGATTCGATGGTTAAAGATTAGATAATAAAGATGAAGAAACAATGGAGAGTTTTTTTCGACCATGTTGGTTACAATCCACAAATAGAACACTATTGAGAATCTGCTTTTGAATGTTCGCCGCGTGCCCTTAGCCTTACGCCTGTTTTTAACGGTATTACTGACCACCTTGTTGATCGCAACGATTAGCTTGGGGATTTTGCATTGGACCATGCAAAAGAACTTTGCGCGTTATGTGGCCGATGTGGAAATGCAGAAGCTAGACCGTTTGATTGCCAATTTAGGCAACGTCTATACGGTTTATCATGACTGGGGCAATGCAATTCAGGCGCAGATTCTGCAAATTGAAGGCACGGCAGCACCCGATGACTATGATCGCCTGTCTCAGTGGTGGTTGCGCCGTCAGTATGATATTGCCTTACAACAACGTTATTTTAATGACCATACCTTACTTAGCCTGTCTCCAACGCTGGCGCAAAATAATGTCGAGATCAAAAATCGGCAGATATTTAATGATGAAGAATTAAAAATTCTCAAACAGAATTTACCTTCGGAGTATCAACCTTTTGAAGGTTTACGCTTTCCTTTAAGTCCACGTCAATTTCGTTTAAAGACGGATAGTAAACAAGATAAACAGGACAGTAAACTCAATGCTGCACCTGCTGAGCAGGGCAAAAAGCGCTTTGTCTCGATTCCTGATCGTTTAGGTTTGAGCTCACGACTGTCTTTATACGATGAGAATCAGCAGTTTATTGTGGGTGAACCTGCAACGGACCAAATTTCGTTCCGCCCCATTGTCGTTGACGAGAAGGTGGTCGGTTACCTCGGATTAAAGCCAGTACTGGATCAAGATGATGCATCCAGTATCAATTTCTTTAGTAATCAAAAACGATATTTGCTGTTGGTCTATGCTTTAACGGTACTTTCAAGTTTGGTTGCAGCATTGTTGATGGCCACTTATTTTAAAAAACCGATTCAACGTTTATTAAAAGCAACTTTAGAACTGACCCGAGGCAATTATCAACACCAAGTGATGATTAAACGTAATGATGAACTCGGTGACTTATCCAATCAACTGAATCATTTGGCTGATATTTTACATCAGCATGAAGAATCTCGTCGTCAATGGGTATCCGATACCTCACATGAATTGAAAACACCTTTGGCGGTATTGCAGGCACAGATTGAAGCGATGCAGGACGGGATTCGTAAGGCGACGCCTGAACACCTGAATGCCATGATGCGTCAGGTCAGTACCTTGAAGAAGTTAACCCAAGACTTGGCAGATTTGGCACAGGCCGATGCACAACAGTTGAAATGCTATTTTGCTGAGGTTAATCCGTGGGATGTGGTACTGCAAGAAGTTGATAATTTTAAATCGACGTTTGAGCAAAACCAGCTTGAAGTGACATTGTCCGGAGCAGGGGCAATCCTATCTTTAGATCGGGATCGCTTTAAACAGATTATCGTCAATCTGTTAGGGAACTGTGTTCGTTACACCGAACAAGGTGGAAAAATACAGATTCACACTCAACAAGATGAGCAACAATGGATAATGTATGTAGATGATAGTCCATTGGGCTTAAATGATGAACAACTGGCACGTTTAGGTGAACGTTTCTATCGTGTCGATGATTCGCGTACACGCAGTACGGGTGGTACAGGTCTAGGTTTGGCCTTGTCGTGTAAGTTGGCACAAGCTTTAGGTGGTTCATTGACTTTCGATCATTCACCATTAGGTGGATTACGTTGTGTCCTGACTTTCCCAAAATCAATTCAATAATTTTTAGATCCTCTTGTGTTGAGGATGATGGATAGGATGAAAACCATGAAACATATTATGTTGGTTGAAGATGAGGTTGAACTCGCACAGTTGGTTCGTGATTATTTAGAAGCTGCTGGTTTTGAAGTCAGTATGTTTCATGATGGTCAGGATGCTTATACCCAGTTTCAGCAACGTAAACCGAGTTTGATGATTTTGGACTTGATGGTGCCACGCATGGATGGCTTGACCATTTGCCGTAAAGTCCGTGAACAGTCTGATCTACCGATTATTATGGTCACCGCGCGTACTGAAGAAATTGACCGCGTTTTAGGTTTGAATATGGGAGCAGATGACTATATCTGTAAGCCATTCAGCCCAAAAGAATTGGTTGCCCGTGTACAAGCAGTATTACGTCGTTTAGAGCGTAAAGCAGAGCCTGAACAAAATGATTTATTCCGTATTGATAAAGCACAGCAACGTATTTGGTATCAACAAAAAGCACTGACTTTGACCCCTACTGAGTTCCGTTTATTAGAGTTGTTCTTGGAGCACTTGGGTCAGGTTTATTCTCGTGCACAGCTACTCGATCATATTAACCCAGATAGTTTTGATGTGGCGGATCGTGTAATCGATAGCCATATTAAAAACCTACGCCGTAAAATTTCAGAGGCAGCCGATACGGGCAATCGTCATGAATGGATTCAGGCGGTGTATGGGGTGGGGTATCGTTTTGAATATCCTGATGAATAAATAATTCTTTGTTTATAGCTGCGCTGTTTTGGTCGGCCTTATTCTGTTTTACATCGAACTCATCCTTAAGAAATTACGGATGAGTTTTCTTAAATAGCGCATCGTTTTTGTTCGCATTGTGTGGCTGAAATAAGATGAGGCTTGATGGATGACAATAGATGAGAGGGTGTAAAAGTTTTATCCTGTGGCTACCCCTTGCGCCGCTTCAACGCCTTGCACTGCTATAGTCGCCCTTGCGCCGCTTCAACGCGGCTCATATCCAAGAAAATATGGAATAGTTTCTACGGATGAGTTCGTCTCTTTTCCTTCGTATAGTAAAGCTGAAATTAGATGGATCTTGATGATAAGAAGGGATGAGGAATTACAAAAACTTTTATCCTGTGGATAACCACAGCGTTATCCACAGAAAATGTGGATAGTTTCGCAAAGCTTTTGTCGAAATTATCTTCTTTTCGGGTGATAACTTAAGTATCCGCTTTTTAGAAGTAGAGAAATTTTACATTACTTTACAATTGCTTGTGATGTGTTGTGACGGTGAACTGTGACTGATTTCAGATGATAAAGTTATCCTCTGCATAAGCCTTGTGCAGTTTAATCACCGCCTTTATCCGCAAAACCAACCTGAACGGTTATCTCATCATGGGTGAATAATAATAGGGGTATGGTCAGAGACCAATAGCCATATTTCATCCATATCTGAGTTGGTCACCGCAATACAGCCCAGTGTCCAGTCTTTACGTGGCATATAAGTTGCACTTGCAGGAACGGATGTGGCTCGTGTTGGCACAGTGCCATGAATCATCACATCACCACCCGCAGATCGATTATGCTGTTGGGCATAGGCGCGATCGATTTTATTTGGATAGGAGATATGCAAAGACTTATAGTAAGCACTTTGAGGATTTCGCCAATCGATAGAATAAGTCCCTTCGGGTGTTTTGCCATCACCTTCAAACTGTTTGTGCCCGATTGGATCAAAGCCTAAACGGATTGGATAGCTGCGAATGACTTCCTGTTGGTGTTTCAATTGCAAAATGCGCTGGCTTTTAAACACTTCAATTGAAGTCACAGGTTTGTTTTGTTGAAGCTGTTGTATTTCATGGTCTGAAAGAGGCTGATGTGCTGATCCCAATGTTGGGATGAACTTACCATACTGGGAATAAGCCAGCCCCAATAACAGGATTAAAATCGCACATCCGATCATCAGTCCAATTTTCATAGATTTCTTCTTCTAAGATGAACAGCTGACGGAAATTTCAGCTACATCGCTTGGTAATGGCCCAGTATCCTGTTCAGTTTCTAAATCAGGTTGTTTTTGATAGGGTTGATTCAACAACTTAAACAAACGATCAACCTCATTAAAGTCACCACGTTCTGCAAGTTCAATGGCTTTCTGCGCCATATGATTGCGCAGAATATACTGTGGATTGACCTGCTGCATGATCTCATCCAAGGCATTAGTATCTTGATGTTGTCGGATATTTTGATAGCGTGTTAGGAAGTCATCAAACTGTTGTATATGAATACAGTCATCTCTTAATGCTTTGTAATCTTGTTGCTGCAAACGAAGAAAACTTTGCGTGTAATCTAACTGCTCGGTTTGCAAAATACCAAGGAAGGCAAAACTACAATCTAGACTGTCCTTATGAAAATCGGGTAGACCCATTTTCTGGCATAGGCCTTGCCCATAATGAGCTAAGAAAGTTGGCTCAAACTTTTCTAAACATGCTGCTAAATCGAGTTTGAATTGTTCTTTATTTTCTGTGCTCGCCAACGGAATTAAATTATTCAGCCATGTCCAAAGATTCCAATGACCAATACTCGGTTGATTTTGATAGGTATAACGCCCTTGATAGTCTGAATGGTTGTTAATCCAATTCGGGCGGAAACGTTCCATAAAACCGTAAGGGCCAAAGTCGAGTGTTGAACCGGTAATATTAAGATTGTCGGTATTCATGACACCATGCGCAAAGCCAACCAATTGCCATTTAGCAATCATGATCGCGGTTCGCTCAATCACGGCTTCTGCGAAAGACAGAATTGGATTTTCAGCGTTCAGGCATTCTGGATAATGCCATTCAATACATTTCTGAGTGAATTTAGCCAAAAGTTCAGGTGCATATTGATTGATCCACTCAAAATGCCCCAAACGAATATGACATTCGGAGGTACGTAATAGCATCGCACCCAGCTCTAGGGTTTCGCGCTGTACGCCTTGTGTCGAACTGGTAAAACCAACCGCATGACTTGATGCAACACCCAAAGCATTTAACGCATGTCCAGCTAGATATTCACGAATCACCGAACGCAGCACAGCACGGCCATCACCCATACGCGAGTAGGGAGTTGAACCTGCACCTTTGAGATGTAGATCAATCGTTTCACCTTGTTTATTTAGGATTTGCCCGATCAACAAACCGCGGCCATCACCGAGTTGTCCAGCCCATTGTCCAAACTGATGCCCTGCATAAACCATAGCGAGTGGGGTGAATTCAGCAAAGGTTTTTTGTCCGCTACAAATTTCAACCCAGTTGGCTTTATCTTCTTCGCTCCATTGCAATTCATCTGCTAAAGCTTCATTGAAATGACCTGCTTTGGCACCACGCAATGGACTTGGCTGCTGTTGGTGATAGAGCTTAGGATTGAGGGAAGCATAGCGGGGATTGAATTGCATAACTGAAACATCAGAGAGAGCTGAATCATGACTATAGCAAAAATTAGTGTGAAATGGGGAATCCTAAGGAAGGGGAAAGGTAGATGAACAGGCATAAAAAATGGCCTCTCTTGAGACCATTTTCGGTAGGTATTTCGTTATTCAGAAACTGGCGCTTTTTTGATATTACGCATCAAGGTTTCTAAACATTCACGATGGTGACTTAAGCGATGTTCAAGCAGTTGGAAATCAACTTTCAGTTTGTGATCCATCTGATGAATTTTCTCAGCCATCGCTGCTTTTTTCGCTTGAAGCTCTTGTTCTTTTAGCTTAGCCCAATCATTTAAAGTATGGGTGAAAGCTTCATATTCTTGTGCAATACGTTGTTTCATTTGCACGATGTCAGTATTGACATCATGACCATAAATCGCCAAGTCACGTTCCGCATATTTGAACTTCATCGCAAGCTCTGCTTTTTTGATATTAAAGCTAGGAATACGACGTAGGTTTTTTGCTAAACCAAGTTTAGAGCTGGTCCAGATCAACCATTTGGTTGGGTCATATTGCCACCATTTCACACCATTACGGTAATCGTATTGGAAAATGTGGTGGTAGTTATGATAACCCTCACCCCAAGTGAAAATAGCTAACACGAAGTTGTCTCGCGCCGTATTTTCATCAGTATAAGGACGTTTACCCCACATATGACACAGTGAGTTGATAAAGAAAGTAACGTGATGGCTGATGATCAAACGTAATAAACCACCAAGTAAAATTACACCCCAGATATCGCCTGTCGCCCAACCAATCAAGCCTAATACACCAACGTGAACTGCAATCACCATTGGCACATAGTAGTTGTGTTGGAACATCACTAATTTGTCATTCATCAAATCAGGTGCATTTTTAAAATCTGGTTTAGATGGGGAGTGATCGCGAATCATCCAACCTAAATGGGCATACCAAAAGCCACGTTTGATTGAATATGGATCTTCATCAACATCATCGACATGGCGGTGATGGGTACGGTGACCTGAAGCCCAGAACAAAATACTGTTTTGAACAGCAAAGGTGCCGCCAATCATGAGTAAGATTTTAAGCGGTAATGCTGCCTCATAAGCACGATGTGCCCATAGACGGTGATAACCTGCTGTAATTCCTAGGCTACTGAGTGCCAATAGGAAAATCATACTCACCCATGCACTTACACTAAAATCATAATAATAGGCGTACAAAGGAATTAATATAGCAGCAAGAATTGGTGTTCCAATTAAGGTAATGCTAGCAGTCCAGTTAATGGGTGCTTTTTTGAGTGGGGCGGAAGTCATATCCGTCAGCGCTCCTAAAAACCTTGTTTGCACAAGATAATAAAACTAAACGAGATAGCAAAACCAATCATGACGATATATTGCTATTTTATCACTGATATTAGCATGTCCAAATCAATTAGCACTAGCATTATTCTACAGTTGTATCGAAAGAACAGTAACAGAATTCATTTGTAAAATTAATCAATGAATTAAAAGGTGAAATAAATCAATGTCTGAGCAAATTACCATGAAAAATCCCATTTTTTCTTTGAAGGCATTTTTTAACAAAACTTTAATATTCTCTGCTGCGGTCATGCTTGCGGCTTGCCAAAGCCAGCCAAAACCTGCGTCCAAAAGCACCCTGCAACCTAAGCGAGTTGTTCAACCACCAGCGATGCAAGTGCGTAAGAGTACAGATGGTGTTCAGGATATCGAATGGCAGATTACAACGATTCAGGGCAAGCGAGCATTGTTCTTTAATCAGTATCCAAGTTTCTTACTCAACTCTGTCTCAAAAATGGTGACAGGTCATACAGGATGCAACAATATTTATGGTCGCTATAAATATGATTTCACTCAACGCATACTGGATTTTGATGTGATGGCACAACATCAGAGTTGTAATCGTGCTCTAGCACAAGAGGCCGACTTGATGGATGCAATTCAGCGGGTTGAGCGTTTTCAGTTGGATGGGGCAAACTTATATTTATTAGATGCTAAAGGGCAACGTCTTATTCAGGCGCAACGTAAATAATAAAATAAAAAAGGCGGAATTTATTCCGCCTTTTGCTTACGTCAAATGCTGTAACATCGTGGTGGGTACATCGGTAATCAAACCTTGAATGCCCAATTGCTGAAGATGTTTGGCACGTTCAACTTCATTCACTGTCCAGACACTAATCTCAAGATTGGCCTGTTGGGTACGTTGAATAATCTCATCTGTTGCCAAGGCATCTCCCCAGCCAATTTGACAGCAGCTATATTGCTGCGCCAGTTCGATTGCATATTCCCCAATGGGGATTTCCACCAATAGTCCACGTTTAAAATGGCTCTGATGTTGCTGTAATGCTGCCAAGATTTTGACATCAAAACTGGTAATGGTCGCGGTTGCTTCAAAACCTTTTAAATCTTGATGCAGTTGATAGACCAAACGTTCAGCCGCTGCTTCATCTGCAACCGCTTTAATTTCAATTTCGATATGCTCAAAGTCAGTGAGACAGTCTAAAACATGTAACAGGCTTGGTGTGTATTCTTCAAAGGCCCATGCCTGCCATTGATGGCGGTGATCGAATTGCTGAGCTTCAACTAAGCTACAGTTTTCTACCTGTTGTGAACGACCCGCGGTACGGACAAAATCATCATCATGAATCACCACCAAGTGGTCATCTTTCAGTTGACGCACATCAAATTCAACGGCACGTACACCTAAATCATGCAGATAACGAAAGCCGCCTAAGGTATTTTCAGGGGCTTCACCACGCGCACCACGATGACCAATAATTCGCATTTGTTTCTGCCTTTATTGAAAAATTATGCTTGATCAATACTGTCATTAATATTCTTTTGCCATAGCACTTCGCTACCACCTTCAGCACGTTGCAAGGCACGGGAAGCAACGAACAACCAGTCCGATAAGCGATTGAGTAATTGTAATGCGGTTGCCTGAATATTTTGGTCACGATTGTGTACAGACAATAAAGCACGTTCGGCACGACGGCACACTGCACGGGCCTGATGTGCATAACTACAAGCTAGAGTGCCTGATGGCAAAATGAAGTCTTTTAACATTGGCAGAGATTCATTCATGTGATCGATTTCTTTTTCCAGAAATTCAATGCTCACAGGCTGCAGTAAATGATAGTTTGGAATACACACTTCGCCACCTAAATCGAATAACCAATGCTGAATCAGGCTTAAGCTTTTGTCCCAGTGCACTTTATTTTCAATTTTGCTGGCGCTGATTTGTGCGCGAAGCACGCCAATGGTTGCATTCAGTTCATCAACATCACCGAGTGCAGCAATACGTAAATCATCTTTGGCAACGCGTGAACCATCCCCTAGGCCAGTTGTACCTGAGTCGCCTGTACGGGTATAGATTTTACTTAAACGATGTCCCATAGTTCTGTTTCTCTGATCCTGAAAATAAAAAGGGGATAATGTCGGTCAGAACATTACCCCGAAACTGGAGTTAAGAAAATATTTTTTATTATTTTATCACGCGATTAATAACGGAATGTGACACCTGCAGAGGCTTGACGTCCACCGTTGATGTAGTACACGCCGTTACCGTTATAAGCAGTTTTATAATTTACATCACCAATGTTCTCAATGTTTGCAAAGAGTTTGATCATTGGGATAGGTTGCCAATACACATTTACATTCGTGGTGACATAGCCAGGGGTAGTTGTTGGTGTTGTTGATGGCCAATCTGCAAAATCTTTTGAATTTGATTTCGCAACAACAGAAGCCGAAACACCATATTCTCCATCATCCCATCCTGTTGTAAGGGTCAGGCTTTGACGTGGGCGACGAGTTAGATCTTTTTTGGTTTCATCATCTTTTGCTTGTACATAAGCATAAGTTGTACTTAAAAAGAGTTCATCTTGCTGCCATTTAAATGAAGCTTCGCCACCAGTAAAAGTTGCTTTATTAACATTGATCAACTTGCCTGCTTGAAAACTAATGAGGTTATCCACTTTATTGCGATAAATAGATAAGCCTAAGTCGATGTTGTAGTTTAACTTTTGATCTACACCGATTTCATAAGAAAAGCTTTCTTCTGGTTTTAAATCAGGATTTGCACCCCATGATAAGGCATATAAGTCATTGGTCGTTGGTGCACGGAAGGCAGAACCTACATTGGCATATACACTTGTAAGGGGTAATACTTGGTAGCGAATAGCCCCTTGGCCAACGGTATGAGTACCAAACTTATCATTATCTTCAACACGAATACCCACTTGGGTGTCTAAGCCATTGTGCTGATATTGGTGTTGAGCAAAATAGCCAATGGTATCTACGGATTCTTTATATTTGACGTCTTGTCCACCGTATAGATTTTTTGAGTAGACATCGCCTTTAATATCTTTAAAGGTTGAACCAACTAAAATATTTTGGGCAGGCGTTATTTGCCATTTTGTGTAAAGTTCAGCTTCCTGAGTTGTACTATGTACGTAATCTGAAGAAGTATTTTGATCAATATTATCTTTATATTGTGAAAGACGAGCATGCACTGCAAGGTTATCTAAAACATTGAGGCGACCTTTTACATTGATAGCCTCGTTTTTAAAGTCTTGAGAAACTAAGTTACCGTAATTATCGTAATCGCTATAACCTTGGTTCTCGCTATAGTCAACCGAAGCTGCATATTGCGCTTTATCAATGCCAACTTTTGCACTATAGCCTTTTTGATCAAAGCTCGCTTTTTTATTGTCTTTTGCGTCAGTAACAGGCGTACCATCTGTTTCTAAACGTTGTCCACGAATTTGAGCATAAAAACCATTTTCAGCCAGATCTGCACCAATAACAGATTTATAGGTTTTATTTTCACCAATTTCGCCTGTTACAAAAGCTGATGTTTTTTCAGGTGTTTTGGAAATCAGCTGTACCACACCACCAATTGCATCAGCGCCATATAAAACAGAGGCTGGGCCTTTGAGAACTTCGATCTGTTTAATATCTGTGGTATCAATAAATGGGAGTGATGCTGCGCCAGAAGTATTTGAGTTTAGACGAACACCATCTCTTAAAAGCAACGTGTGATTCGAATTTGTACCACGTAAAAAAATAGAAGCAGCTTGCCCATAGCCACCAGTTTGTACCATATTGATTGAAGCATCAGTTTGTAATAACTGGGGTAACGAAGCGATTGGTGATTGTTCCAGAATCTTAGGTTCAATAATATTGATTCGCGCAGGAACTTCACTGATTTTTTGTTCAGTACGAGATGCTGTCACAACAATTGTATCTAGCGTCGCAGTTTTATCGCTTGATTGATCTTGAGCAAAAGCAGGTGAAGAAAACCCCATCGCAATAGCGATAGCACCAACTAAACGAGTCGGTTGAAAAACAGTAGACATGATGTCGCTCCAGACATTCACCCGTCGTGAATGATAATGTGGAAATAAACAACAAGCAGGTCTCCGGACTTCACTATAATCATCAAATGAATGATGTTACTCATCATCTTCCCACATCATACCGATGCAGTGATTTGGCGTTGAGCTGAGATGAGTGATTCGGTGTTACCGTTGCGAGGGCAGTGTTGGATTTACACCAACTTCCCTATAAACAAAAGAATTTGCTTTAGACTTGTTGCAAGATTACGCAAAGTATAAAGTGTTAACGTTTTTTAAACAATTGCATTTCCGAATGAACTTTGCCCAAAGCAAGTCAAATTGCATTACAATGCGAGAGTTTCAAAAATATTCAGTTTAAATTGGACAGCTCATGCGCCAAAGCCAAATGCGAACCCGCGCCAAGATTTGTGGAATTACCCGAGCACAAGATATCCACGCCGTTGTAGAAGCAGGGGCAGATGCGATTGGTTTTGTGTTTTTTCCACCCAGTCCACGACATGTCAGTATTGAACAAGCCCAAAGCTTGGCAAAGCTGGTACCAGCTTATGTGCAGTTGGTCGGCTTATTTGTAAATGCCAGTGCTGAAGAAATCCAAACGGTGCTTGATTCCGTTCCTTTAGATGTATTACAACTACATGGCGATGAAACGCCAGAACAATGTCAATTAATTGCAGCACACTGTAAACGCCGTTGGTATAAGGCCATTCAAGTCAAACCCGATTTAGATATTGTGGCTGAAATCAAGCGCTATCAAGCAGCGGGAGCCAGTGCAGTCTTGTTAGATGCATGGCATCCTGAATTGAAAGGTGGCACAGGGCATAGTTTTGACTGGACCCAATTTCCCCAACTAGATATTCCACTCATTTTGGCAGGTGGGTTGACCCCTGAAAATGTCAGTGAAGCTATTGATACTACAGCGGCATTTGCTGTAGATGTCAGCGGAGGCGTCGAGTCCGCAAAAGGTATAAAAGACCAACAACTGATTGAAAAATTTATGCAAGGAGTCCAACGTGGATCAGCAAAATAACGTGATTGACTACACCCAGTTTCCAGATGCTCAAGGGCATTTCGGTATTCATGGTGGACGTTTTGTATCAGAAACGCTGATGGCTGCACTTGAAGACCTCGAAAGTCTTTATGGTCGTATGAAGAATGATGCTCAATTCTTGGCAGAGTTTGACCGTGATCTTGCGTTCTATGTTGGTCGTCCTAGTCCACTTTATTATGCTGAACGATGGTCTCAGCACCTCGGCGGTGCGCAAATTTACCTGAAACGTGAAGACTTGAATCATACTGGTTCGCACAAGGTCAATAACACGATTGGTCAGGCTTTATTGGCAAAGCTATCGGGTAAAAAGCGTATTATTGCGGAAACAGGCGCGGGTCAGCATGGTGTGGCGACCGCAACCATTGCAGCACGTTTAGGCATGGAATGCGTGGTGTACATGGGTGCTGAAGACGTGAAACGTCAGGCTATGAATGTCTACCGTATGCGTTTGTTGGGTGCAACGGTGGTGCCAGTACAAAGCGGTTCAAAAACTTTGAAAGATGCCATGAACGAAGCAATGCGTGATTGGGTCACCAATGTGGATAGCACCTATTATGTGATTGGTACGGTGGCTGGCCCACATCCATATCCGCAGCTTGTTCGCGATTTCCAGTCAATTATTGGTCGTGAAGCGCGTCAACAAATCCAGCAACAAGCAGGGCGTTTACCTGATGCTCTTGTGGCTTGTGTAGGTGGTGGTTCAAATGCGATGGGCTTGTTCTATCCATTCCTGAATGATCAAGACGTGAAAATGTACGGTGTTGAAGCTGCAGGTTATGGCATCGAAACAGGTAAACACTCTGCGCCATTAAATGCAGGCCATGTGGGGGTGTTACATGGCAACCGTACCTATTTGATGTCTGATGAGCAAGGTCAGATCATTGAAACACATAGTATTTCAGCGGGTCTGGACTATCCAGGTGTTGGGCCTGAGCATAGTTTCCTGAAAGACATGAACCGTGTTGAATATGTGCCAATCAATGATGATGAAGCATTACAAGGTTTCCGTGATCTCACTCAAATCGAAGGGATTATTCCTGCGCTTGAAAGTTCACATGCGATGGCTTATGTCACGAAACTCGCGCCAACCATGTCGAAAGATCAAATCATTATTGCAACCGTTTCAGGCCGTGGTGATAAAGACTTGATGACGGTTGCGCGTATTGATGGCGTTGAAATGGTCGAGATGTAAGTTTTTACAATGCCAAGTTTGTTTATGGTGATGTTGGGTGGCCGACATGCTAGAGCCAATACCGAAGTCCATGATGTGGTAATGGCAATAGGTGAATCATTGTCTGAAGTCATACCTCAGCTCAAACAAGCTTGGTTTGGCGAATCCAAAGGCTTACATATCGATGCTTGGGCACAGATTTCAGGTGTTCAATCACAAGGTGTGAATTATCAAATTCAGTTTTCCGATGCCGCACCGTCGGCTTTGGATGAAAAATTATATTTGATCAACTTAGGTGGATATTCACTGAATACTTTTGGTGAATTACATAGCTATCATTTGGTGCTTGCACCAGATGCTGTGATTGCAAAACAGTTGGGTAAACAATTTATCGAACAAGATTGGCATAAACCGCATACCGATCGTGTGGTGGATGTCGATGATTGTATTCCAATTGATCATGTTGCAGGGCGTTATATCCATTTAGTTCAAGGTGAGTTTAGCCCAACAATTTGGGAAAATACTTATCTGACCTTGGATTAATCGACAGATAAAATGAAAACAGGGAAGCAATTGCTTCCCTGTTTTTTTATTGCGTATGTAGTTAAGGAATCAATTTAATTCGATCGGTTTTCGGTGCATTCAGCGGTGAGTATTGCACCACATATTTTTCTAAGGCATCGATATCTTGTCCGCCACCGACTGGATTTTTACCTTCTTTTAATACCGTGAAGTTATCACCACCATCAGCAAGGAAACTGTTGACCGTCACACGATAAACCTTACTATCATTCAGCGATTGTCCTGCAACCAAGATATTGCTGGCGCGTGGTGAAGTCGAGTTGTCTTTCTTATACGAATAACTGAACTCTTTTGATGGCTGTAAGATACGAACTGTGGCTGCGTTTGCACCAGACCATTGCTGTTCTAACACGTCACGGATCTGTTTACCTGTTAGACTCAGCGTCACAATTGAATTACCAAAAGGCTGTACGGTAAAGACATCACCAAAGGTGATCTGATTGCTGCTATTCACCAATAAGTCGGCACGAACACCCCCCGGATTCATCAGGGTAAAGTCAGAACCTTGATTACTTGCTGCGAGTGCCATGGCTTGTTGTGCATCAGCAATTAAGTTTCCGAGTGGACTTTCACCACTTTCGGTGGCATTACGATTAATCACAGCATTGGCTGTACCGACCACACGGGCTGAAATGGTGGTGACGGCCTGACGATATTTATCCAGAATCGCCTCAATGCTTGGGGTTTTATTAAATTTTTCGTATAGATCCGTCAAGTTCACTGTGGTTGTACCAGAGGTATAAGCTTCACTTTGAATTGGAACTTGTTTGGCATCCTTCTTAATCACATCACCTGTTTTACCATCCAGTTCTAACTGAATATTGGTAATGGCTGTGCCGTATTGGCCCGCAGAAGTAAGTAAGAACGGTTTTTGTGGATTCTTAGTGGCATAGTCACAGATATAAGACTGATGCGTGTGGCCAGAAACCACCACATCGACTGCAGGATCTAAGCGATCGAGGATACCGAGTAATGGGCCACTGAGGCCATCACAGGTTTTTTTATTAAACTTGGTACTAGGTGCAACACCTTCATGCACCACCACCACAATCGCTTCAATCCCTTGTTTTTTTAACTCAGGAATCAAGGCATTCACAGTATCTGCTTCGTCATGGAAATCGACATCTTTGATGCCCGCCGCGGATACGATGCTTGGTGTCGCTTTCAGAGTCATGCCAATAAAGGCCACTGGAATGCCACCATAGGTTTTGACTTTATAAGCAGGGAACAAGGTTTTCTTGGGATCAGCCTTCATTGAGACATTGGCAGCCAAGAAATTGAATTTGGCCCCCTCAAATTTTGGATTGATCTGGCAGGGTTTTGCACTGGTATATTGCTGACAGCCACCATTTTGCAAACGACGTAATTCATCTGTCCCGCGGTCAAACTCATGATTACCAACGGCATTGAAATCAATCTGAATATCATTCATGGCTTCAATAGTGGGTTCGTCCAAGAACAACGAGGACGTGAGTGGTGAAGCACTAATCAAGTCGCCTGCTGAAACCACTGCATTGTTTGGATATTGCGCACGTAGCTTTTTAATTGCGTCAGCAAAATAACTGACTCCACCAACAGGAATACGTACGGTTTTACTGTTATCAGTTGGATCATCTGCTTCAATGAAACGTTTTGGTGGTTCTAAATTACCGTGAAAATCATTGAAGGCGAGAATGTTGATATTCTGATTTTTACGTTCAACGGTCGGTGTCTCGTTATTGTCATCATTGTCGTTACAAGCTGTTAAAGCAAGCATCATGAGACAGAGCACGTTTGCTTTTAATAGTCGTTGAGTCATCATGGTTTTTGATCGAGTGGTATAAGATTGTTTTTTAAAATAAAAGGTCTGTATGAATATTTGATGAAATTGTGAGCTAAAAAAGTCCATTAAGGGCTTGGATTTATCCGGTAAAATGTGAATTTCGTTGCAGTTATTTATATAAAAATAGTAGTAAATTTGATCACTTACAGTCTATTATGGGCGTAGATGCGACCTAGCAATCATGGAATATAAAATGGATTTGATACAAGCCAATGGTCAACCGCGTTACGGACGTTTTGAGCAAGTCCCTTCGCGGATTAATCTGGACGACTATATTTATAAAACGCCTTTTGGGCAGGTGCTAACAGGCTGGCGCAAACAACTTAAATATAAAAAATTTAAATTCTGTGGTTTGCAGCATGAGCACTACAGTATTGGGGTTGCGATTGTTGATTTGTCTTGGGCAGGGCATGGTTTTTTCTATGTCTACGACCATCAATCAGAGAAAGTGATTGAGTGGAATGCGATTCAGCCATTGGCTCTAAAGACCCAATTGGATGAACAGCCCTTATTTAGCCAAAGTTCGTTTAAAAAATCGGCTTATCAATTCGATATGCAGCATGCCAATGGGGTGCGCTATATCCAAGTGACCAAACATGGTGAAGTACAACTGAAGGCCCGAATTTTTTGTGCGGGCACGGATGCCTTAAGTTTGTGTAGCCCAACGGGAATTAATGGCTGGACTTATACCCAGAAGCAAACCACATTGGCGGTTGAGGGATTCTTTATCAGCCCAGATCGACAACAGATTGAATTTAATGCCCATAGCCTTGCGGCTTTGGATGATACCTGTGGTTTTTTGCGCCCTGAAACAGCTTGGTTTTGGTTGTCTTGCCAGTTCCGTGATGCGCAGGACCGTCGGATTGGCCTTAATCTGGCTTCAGGAGTCAATGAAAGTTTTGGTAATGAAAATGCCTTATGGGTGAATGGTCGTTTGTTTCCACTGACGGATGTTTTATTTGAACAGCAAAATGAAAACACTTGGTCGATTCGTTCTTTGGGTGGATGTTTGAATTTGATGGTGAAAACAGGCTGGTGTCGTTTTGAAAATATTAATTTACGGTTGATCGGCAGCCAATTTAATCAATGGCAAGCCAAAGTTAGTGGGACGGTTGCTCATGAACAGGTTGAATTGGTGTCATTAGATAATGAATATGGTTTGTTAGAACAGCATTATGCGAAGTGGTAGCTAGTGAAAGAAAAAATCCCCTCAATTGGAAGGGGATTTCTTTATGTCTAATAATGAACTAAAGCCCTGCCTGCCAAAAAGCTTCACCCGCAGCAATCGGATCATTGGTTTTAGCTAAAGTATCAATCCAAACATCATACTGGCGAATAACTGGATGTTGATTTGGATGGAAATCCTTTTTAAACCAGTCGCTATATTGCGCTCTTTTCGCCGTTAAAATACCGTTACGACCAAAGAACCACGGTAAACCTTTACGTGCCATATCAAAACGTTGTCTTAAGTTAAAACCATCGGTTTTGAGCATCACATCGGTACGGTACAAGGTAAAACCAAACATCATCACCGTGGTGAATACCAAGGCAAAGCGACGGGTTGCTTCAGGCACTTCACCGACTTCGCGCATCACATCAAAAGCCACATCGCGATGCTCCATTTCTTCAATCGCATGCCAAGCAAAAAGCGCACGTACAAATGGATCTGCTTCTGCTAAGGTTTCTTTTTTACTATAGAAGGTATCGGCCATTAGTGCAGTTAAATGCTCTGCTGCTGCGGTCATGGCAATGTTGTATTGCGGAGAACGGTTCTTGAGTTCAAAGCGAAAGATTTTCTTTAAACGCGTGGTGAACTGATCTACAGGCATGCCTTGATCTTTCATGACTTGGTTCATTTTGTCATGTGCAATGCCATGTTGTGCTTCCTGACGGATAAAATCAGCAACACGTTCCTGCAAGTCTGGATCATCAATTTTGTCACGGAATAAACGGACACATTCGATAAAGTAGCGCTCGCCATCAGGGAAGGTAAGACTTAAAGCATCAAACATACGAGTACGGAATGGATCACCTCCAAACCAGAAGCGCGGTGCTTGGTCGAGGTGGAAGTCCAGTTTGGTTCTGACAACAGGATCAACTTGATAGGAAACATGTGCATTCATCTTGACTATTCCTTGTTTTTCTTCATGCACTCAGTATGGAAAAAGTCCGATGAAATGTTTTGACAGTTACAGCCAAGTTTTATACAAATAACGACAGATCAGGATGAGATTGGCGTATGTCAGTTAAAATAATCATTGGATATTTGCGTTTGTTTAATCGTGTTTTACAACAGGAACAAATTGATTTGTCTAAAGTTGTTGCACCTGAACTTTGGCAATCCTTTCAAGCCTGTTTGGAAAATCCTGATGAGCGTGACTTTGACGTCGAGCGCTATGCCTTGTTGTTACAGGCCGCTCAGCCACACTTTACTCGTCCGATTACTTTGGTATTGGCGGAGCATGCCAATTTACAAGATTTGGGGCTGATGGGCTATCTGGCATCGACCAGTATTGATCTACAACAAGCACTTCAACTATTACAACGCTATTATTCTTTGGTCTTTAAACAAACCAATTTAGAACAACTCGATGTGCAGCAATTTTCTGAATATATTCAAATTGTTTGGAGTGCATCCTATAGTGACTATCGGGAAATGTACGAGTTAAATTTGGCCTTGATCTTTAAAATTTCACAATCGATTGTGCAGGATGCTTTAGTACCACCGCAGATGATCCAATTTGGCTATGCGCCGCATACTGCGCTTTATCATTTTGAAAAATTCTATGGTTGCCCAATTCAGATTCAGCAGGGGCAATATGCGATTCGTTTTTCCAATCAAATTTTGAAGGCAAAAAGTATTGCTGCCGATCTGCAACTGAATCAAGTGTTATCCACTCAAGCGCAGCATTCATTGAATAGCGTTAGTTCTTTTGAAATCCAACAGCAGCAATTTCGTCAAAAAATACATGGCTTTATTGAGCAAGGTTTATTGCAGCAGGAAGAGGTGTTGCAAAGTTATGTGGCCAAGCGTTTGCATTGTTCTGAACGGACTTTGCAACGTCAGCTCAAAGCCCATGAACTGAATTTTCAGGATGTACTTGACCAGTATCGTTTGGAGCAGAGCAAGCTATATTTGCAGCAAGGTAAGTCTTTTTCTGAGATTGCGGAGCGACTGAATTATGCCGATCAGAGTGCGTTTGGGCGGGCGTTTAAGCGTTGGACAGGAGTTACTCCAAAACAGTTTTTAAAGTCTCTTTAGATTTTAAATGAATCTTTCCACTGGGCGTAAGTCTTATTTAAATAGAAATTTTCTCAACAGAGTCTTGCTGTATTCTCACCTAATTATTGGATAAACCTTCGGTTCGACCTACTTTTGTTTTGGCAAAAGTAGGCAAAACCATTGTCATTCACATGAGGAGCGATTGAAGCTCCGCAAGGTTCACTTCCTCGTTCTTGCGCTTCACCAAAGCTTCAGTCGCTTTGGCTTGCTCAGGTTGTGAACGACATTTCCGAGTCTCGTATTTTGCACAGGATTTAACGTGTTTTGAGGCGTGGATAATTAAAGACAATTGCAAGGACTGCGCAAATTGCAAGGATCCAGCAATAATAAATATTGCCAATCAATTCAACGGGCGAAAGTTTGGCAATCGAACAGGCCAACAGCAGTTGCGCGCCGTAGGGGATAATCCCTTGAACCACACAAGAAAAAATATCCAGCAAAGCCGCACTGCGTTTAGGGTCAATGCCGTATTCTCTTGCCACTTCACGCGCCATATCGCCCGATAAAATAATTGCAACCGTATTATTGGCCACAAATAAATTCGAGAATACCACCAGAAAGCTAATCCCTAATTCACCAGCACGTTGTTTACCGAATTTGAATAGGCGTGTAATGGCATAGATACGTTGGATTAACCACTGCAAACCACCTTCTTTTTGCATCAAGGTGGATAACCCACCGAGTAACATGGAAAGTAATGCCACCTCAAACATGCTGACAAAGCCATCATAAATTGCACTATTCAGTTTGAGGATATCAAAATCTGGCTTTTCAATTAGGCCCATCAAGCCCGATAAAATCACTCCGATCATCAGCACTGCGAGGACATGCAGGCGGGTAAAAGCGAGGAAAAACACAGCCAGATAAGGCAAAATCAGCCAGAGATCATAAGGGGTTGATTGAATTGCTTCCGCCTCATGGCTCATCGAAATGTAGACCAATAAGGTAATAATGGCCGCAGGGAGTGCAATCCAGACATTGACTCTAAACTTATCTCTCAGCTCAACATTTTGGCTACGCGTTGCAGCAATGGTGGTATCTGAGATCATCGATAAATTGTCGCCAAACATGGCACCACCGACTACAGCACCAATGGCATATACTGGCGCAATATCCGTGGCTTGGGCAAAACCAAAGGCGATCGGGGCACAGGCGGCAATGGTGCCCATCGATGTTCCCATTGCCGTTGCAATAAACGCAGCAATAATAAACAGCATCGGCAAGACAAATTCTGGTGAAATAAGCGAAAGCCCTAACTGTACTGTTGCATCGACACTGCCAATAGCACTGGAGACACTGGCAAAAGCGCCTGCCAGCATAAATACCATAAACATCAGAATTAGATTGGGGTGACTGGCACCTTGCAAAAATTCTTCAATTGCTGCATTCAGTTTTTGTTTATATAACAACAACGCCAAAATCACGGCTGGAATGGCTGCGACAGGTGCTTTGACTTGATAGAAGGCAAATTCTGTCCCAATGATTGAATGATAGACACCACTCCCGAGAAAGATGATCAAAAATACCAATAGCGGTAGCAAAGCAAGGGCATTGCTTTGTACTTTTTCCTGAGAGTGGGCAGACATAAAAATAAAAAGAAAACTTAAAAATTGCGGCTAGTATAAAGGAGCTTGGCTGATTTCTAAAATGCAGTGTAATCCGCTCAAAATTAGGAAGCTTTGATCATTGAGAAAAAACTCAAAATATAGATAAATGTAGCAAGGCTGTTGTAAGTAGCAAGATTCACTGTCGCAATCACGTCAAACTCTGTTCAATGAACAAAAAATAGCGTTACAATGCAGTGTTTTTGTATGACTACAAACAACTCCTTAATTTATATAAATCAGGAAAGCATAATCCTATGTCACGTCTTGCCACTCGTTTTGAACAGCTTAAATCTCAGCAACGTAAAGCGCTTGTTTCTTATGTTATGGCAGGTGACCCGCATCCACAGGTAACCGTTCCATTGCTTCACCAAATGGTTGAAGCGGGTGTCGATGTCATTGAACTGGGTCTTCCATTCTCTGACCCAATGGCAGATGGCCCTGTGATTGCTTTAGCCGCTGAGCGTGCTTTGGCTGGTGGAACCAATACCTTAGATGCATTGGATATGGTGAAAGCCTTTCGTGAAAAAGATCAAACCACACCAGTGGTATTGATGGGATATTTAAATCCTGTTGAAGTGATTGGTTATGAAAAGTTTGTTGCTTATGCGAAAGACTGCGGTGTTGATGGAGTGCTTTTGGTGGACTTACCGCCAGAAGAGTCTAAGCAATTAGGTGAAGTTCTTCAACAAAATGGAATGGATCAGATATTCTTGCTTGCACCTACTTCAACCGACCAACGTATCCAACATGTGGTCAATCAGGCGAGCGGCTTTGTTTACTATGTGTCACTCAAAGGTGTGACAGGTGCAGCAACTTTAGATACCTCTGAAGCAGCAGCGCGTATTGCAAAAATTAAGTCTAAGACCAATGTGCCCGTGGGCGTCGGTTTCGGGATTAGTGATGCTGCGTCTGCAAAAGCGATGGGTCAAGTTGCCGATGCCGTGATTGTAGGAAGTGCTTTCGTTAAATCTTTTGCGACATTGCCAGCGGATGAAGCTGCGCAACAGACGGTGAATAAAGTGAAGGAGCTTCGAGCTGCGCTCGATGAGTTAGTATGAGTCAAGAGTTAACATCAGGGAAGGTTCTTAACCCTTCAACACCTTGGACTGAGCGTCATGTCCCTGGTATTCAGGTTGCAGATCAACAGCAGATATTTAAAGCGACCTTTACTGAGCCTACGATTGAATGTCCTGAGTGCCATGCGCTGGTAACACGTACTGCAATGTCATTTAATGCCTATGTGTGTCCTCAGTGTGATGAGCACTTACGGATGCGTGCACGTGATCGTTTGAACTGGTTCTTTGATCAAGTGAATGGCGAGTTGGGGCAGGAGTTTAGTGCCAAAGACCCATTAAAATTTGTGGATAGCAAACCTTATCCAGATCGTATGCGTGAAGCACAAGACAAAACTGGCGAAACCGAAGCACTTGTTGTTATGCAAGGTTCACTCAAAGGTTTGGACTTGGTTGCGTGTGCATTTGACTTCGACTTTATGGGCGGTTCAATGGGTACCGTGGTTGGCGACCGTTTTGTACAGGCCGCTGAACGCGCAATCGCGTTGCATCAACCAATGATCTGTTTTGCTGCTTCTGGCGGTGCACGTATGCAAGAAGGCATGTTGTCTTTGATGCAGATGGCGCGTACTGCGGCTGCAATCCAAAAAATGAAAGAAGCGCGTGTTCCATACTTGGTGGTATTAACCCATCCAGTTTATGGTGGTGTGACCGCTTCATTGGCAATGCTCGGCGATGTGCATATTGCTGAACCGAAAGCGATGATTGGCTTTGCAGGTAAACGCGTGATTGAACAAACAGTACGTGAAAAACTGGAAGAACCGTTCCAACGTGCAGAATATTTGCTTGATCATGGTGTGGTCGATCAGATCGTTCATCGTCATGCATTACGTGATACTGTATACAGACTTGTCGCTAAGCTGATGAATTTACCTTGAAACCACTCGCTCCACATTCAACAGACACATTAACAACATGGCTCGATTATTGGGGCCATGTTCATGTTACAGGCATTGATTTAGGTTTAGAACGCGTCTTTCCCGTTGCTGAAAAGCTCGGTGTGATGCAACCTCAAGCGAAGGTGTTTACCGTCGCTGGAACCAATGGTAAAGGTTCAACCACCACAACTTTGGCTGCGATTTTAAATGCGCAAGGTTACAAGGTTGGCCTGTATCAATCACCGCATATTTATCGTTTTAATGAAAGGGTAAAGTTGGCGGGTGTTGAAGTTGATGATCGAAGTCTGGTTGATGCTTTTGTTTTAGTTGATCAAGCACGACGTGAATGTGGTTTAAGTTTATCTTTTTTTGAAGCAACCACCTTGGCTGCTTTTTTGATTTTTAAACAGCAACAATGTGATGTTTGGGTGCTTGAAGTCGGCCTAGGCGGTCGTCTTGATGTGGTCAATGTGATCGATCCTGATATTGCTGTGATTACCAATATTGGTCTAGATCATGTAGATTGGCTCGGCGACACCGTAGAAAAAATCGCATTTGAAAAAGCAGGGATTATTCGTCCGAATATTCCAGTGGTGTTCGCGGGTCAGCAACAACTGCCGCAAGCCATTCAAGATAAAGTGGTTGAAACCCAAGCTCAGCTATATGCTTTGAATCGAGATTATTTTTACCAGCAGAATGATGATGGCCAAACTTGGTCATTTGCGTCTTCTGGCACAACCTTACAGCTTCCTGTTGGACAACTGGCACTCGACAATATTTCTACCGCAGTAGCTGCTGTATTGGTGAGTGGTGTTGAGGTTTCTCAAGCAGCGATTGCTACGGGGATTCAACAAGCACGCTTACAAGGTCGTTTTGAAATACGACAAATCCAAGATAAAACCGTAATTTTTGATGCTGGGCATAATGCGCATGGCGTCGAATTTTTATTGAAGCAGTTGCGAAAATTCTTAAAATACAATAAACAGTACACAGAAGTTGTTGCAGTATTTTCAATGTTGGCCGATAAAGACATTCCATCGGTCACTGATTTACTAAAAACAACAGTAAAAGATTGGTTTATTGCTAATTTAGATGTGCCTAGAGCCGCACCAGTGCAACAGATACATGATGCATTGCAAGGGCAACAGGTATATGAGTTCGGCAGTATCCAGCAAGCGTTTGAAACTGTGCTGAAACAAAGTAATAACAATCAGCTGATTTTAGTCTGTGGTTCGTTTCATACTTTAGAAGCGGTCTGGGAGTATTTAGAAGAATGTCGATGAATAACAAACAACGTTGGATGGGCGGCGTTGTTCTACTCGGTGGTGGTGTTTTATTAGCTGCATTGCTGTTAAAGGGCAATGATGAAATTGAGCAAGATCACACGCAAGCTCCAGTTACTCATCCGATTCCCAAAACTGAGACTAAACCGAAAACGGCACAGCCAGCTCAAGATAGCGAAATGGTATCATTGCAACCATTGGCTGTCGATGTGGAAACAGAAAAGCGGTTACTGGAAGAGCAGCGTCGTTCACGTGAAAAAGCGGTGGCTGAACAAGAAGCGCGTGCGGCTGAATTCTTAAAGATGCAGCAGCAGGCCGAAGCTGCAGCAGCACGTAAAGCTGCAGAAGAATATGCGGCGATTAATGCACGTCGTACTGCAGCTCAAGAAAGCTCGGATAATATTCCGCCAGAATTGGTTGAAGATGAAAAAGCCAAGGCTCAACGACTTGCGGATGAAAAACGTAAAGCGGATGAAAAGAAGCGCGCTGAACAACAGAAAGCAGATCAACAAAAGTCTGATGCTGATAAGAAGTTAGCGGAAGACAAGCGTAAAGCAGAAGCTGACAAAAAAGCAGCAGAAGACAAACGTAAGGCAGAAGCGGATAAGAAAGCTGCTGAAGATAAGCGTAAGGCAGAAGTGGATAAGAAAGCCGCTGAAGATAAACGCAAAGCAGAAGCAGACAAGAAAGCAGCAGAAGATAAACGTAAGGCAGAAGCAGAGAAAAAAGCTGCTGATGAGAAAAAACGTAAAGCTGACGAAGATAGCAAGAAGAAAGCTGAGGCTGAGAAAGCACGCGATCTGATGGAAAATGGTGATAAAAAGTGGATGGTACAAGTGGCATTGGCTGCAAACCAAGCCAATGCAGACGCTGTTGTGTCGAAATTACGTGCTAAAGGCTACAAGGTAACAACCAGCCAGACCTCTAAAGGGATCCGTATTATGGTTGGTCCTGCTAAGGATCGTGATACTGCGGATAACACGCGTAAGAAAATCACAACGGATGAAAGCTTAAATATGAAATCTGCTTGGGTGATTGATTGGGTTCCGCTTGACCAACGATAAACCTTGATCATCCCCTAGATCAAATCAGGAACACATCACAGGCTTTATTTATGCTGTGAGTGTTCCATTAAAATTAAATAGGGGACTCGCGATCATGAATACAGCGATCAAAATATTAGAACGATTTGTTTTTTCGCAAGATTCTGATGTTAGTGCACTGTCTGGTGTTGCCTGTATAGGGGACGATGTTTATTTTGTTGGTGACGATGTTTGTTACTTACTCAAAACCAATCGAAACAACACTATTGATAGTGCAACGGTTTTTGAGAAAGTTGCGTTATCTGAGTCGTCTGAGCAAATATCATTTAGCGTATTGAGCAAAGCAAAAAAGCCTGATTTTGAAGCATTAAGTTGCATCACCTTAGATGGGCAACAGCAATTACTGGTGATGGGATCAGGTTCTACCGAAAATCGAAAACAAGCATTACTTTATAATCCATCTAACAATCAAATCCGCATTTTTCTGGATGCAGTTGATTATCACTTTTTAGAAAACAGTGTTGAATTAACGGGTGGAGCTGAACTGAATATAGAAGCAATCTGTTCAGACCATCATCATCTCTATATCTTTCAACGTGGCAATATTAATCGCCATCACGGTGTTTTAGTTTTTGATTTAGCTGAAATTCAAGCAGGAAAATCGTTAGAAAATGCGTTTATCAACTCGCTTAATCTCAACTTGCCTGAGATTGAGGGTGCTGCAAGTGGGATTTCTGATGCCTATTTCTTTGTGGATAAAAATCTAATAGTCGCCACGGCAGCGGTTGAGCAAACATTAAATACCTATGACGATGGTGATGTACTGGGTAGTTTTATTTTGCTGTTTTCGCCAGAGGGTAAAGCCTTATCTAGCCATTTGATTCAAGATGAAGACGGTAAAACGCTCGCGATTAAAGTTGAAGGAATTACTTGGTTAGAGTCGAGATCCGATGGGGAAGTATTCTTATTGGTCACGGATAGTGATGGCGGAGATTCTGAAATTTTAAAGGTCTGGTTGGCTCATTCAGTTTTTGAAAACTAGGAGGGGAAGTAAAACTTGCTTTGTGATCATGCAATTTTGAGCAGATTGATTCCTAATGACTGGATAAGCCAGTTCCTTTAATAAGCTCTATCTATTAAATAAATAGAGTTTGGTCCAAAATAATTACAATATTTAGCCAGATGGATTAGACAGTTGTTGTTGAATCCATTTAACATTTTCAGGCGTAAATAAATGATCAATGTTTTTCCAGATCACATGGAAGCCATAGCCGCCTTGTTTCATTTCTTTGACCGCATCATCAATTGACCAGTTTTCAAAAATAATCCGATACATGGCAATCGTTGCACCAGTACGGTCAGAACCATGGTAGCAATGCACTAAAATTTTATGATTCTTTTCTTTGGCTGTTTGAATCGCTTGCATGGTTTGTAATAGATCTTGACGATTGATGGCCCATGTATAAATTGGAATATGCACAAGATTAAACGGTTGATCTTTTAAAACTTTGGCATCTTCATTTCTGGCTCTGAGATTAATGACCGTATCAATATTATATTGTTTTAAGCTTGGAATGAGTTCATTGCTGGGCTGATCACTACGAAATACATCATTGCTAATTTGATAAAAATTATGCTGCTGTGAAATCAGTGTTCCCCAGTTTTTGGGACGTTGTTCATCATCTAGGCTTGAATGCTTCATGCATCCGCCTACACTGAGTGTAGCAATGAGTGTGAGGGTAAGGAGTGTTTTTTTCATATTACTGATAACGATTGAATTCGACGGGATCGTGCGCACAAATTAACTCAATGCTTGGTTCATGTTGAGCGAGATATTGTAACTGCTTGAGGTTTTGCAAACGCAGTTGATTATTTTCAGCCAATAAGCGCTCAGTGAAATCTAAAGCTCGGAGTCTATTTTTTGGATTGAGTTCCAGATGGGTGTAATAGGCATCGCCACAGAATAGGACCCAGCCATCAGTCTTTTTAATTGCAATCCCACAGTGTCCAGCAGTATGGCCAATCAGTGGAATCATCAGGATTTCCTCTTGAAATAAGGCTAATCCTTTGACTTTTTGTAGATTAAACCAAGATTCACCTTCACTATGTTCCGCAAAGCTCCAATGGCGATGTTGTTTGAATTGCTCCGTTTTATAACGGAGCTTGCCTTTGGCTGTAAGTGATTGAGTGGCATTAAATTCCGCAGCTAAGAGATGTACGGTGGCATTAGGGAAGTCTGAAATTCCGCCAGCATGATCAAAATCTAAATGGGTCACAAAAATATGTTTTACGTCACTCGGGTTAAAGCCGAGTTGTTGAATTTGTTGGATGGCAGTAAGTTTTAAATTCGGCACAATTGAACCAAACTGTTTAAGTAAACGGCCTAAACGCTGTTCAGTATGTAAATAGTCTTGAAGCCCTAGACCTGTGTCAATTAAGACTAAGCCACGATCAGTTTCAATTAACAGGCAATGACAAACCAGGTGTGCTTTCCAACCTTTTTGTCCAAATAATGGCGCGCAAGTCGGGCAGAAGCTGCCACAATGTAGATGGTGGATATTGTAGATCATGGTGCTTTTTTTATTGTGTAGCGGATCGAATTATTTTTATAACCGATTGATTCAGAAATACCAAAACAATTTTTGCTGGTATATAAAAAAGCCTATCCGGAGGATAGGCTGAGATGCATGTTATTCAGATTTAATATTATTTTCTGACTGCTTGGGTTTATCCTCTACTACGCACTCCGTTTGTCTTGCACTGCGATTAAAGCATACGCTTTAATCTTGTTCAGGCTGGGGGGTGAGTCTTAAATAAGGTTTGACCGCCTTATAGCCTTTCGGGAAGCGTTGTTTGATTTCTTCTTCATCTTTCAATGAAGGCACAATCACCACATCTTCACCATGTTGCCAGTTTGCTGGGGTTGCTACTTTATGCTTGTCAGTTAATTGTAGTGAATCTACCACCCGCAATACTTCATTAAAATTACGGCCTGTCGATGCAGGATAGGTAATAATCAAACGAACTTTCTTGTTCGGGTCAATAATCACCAATGAACGTACCGTTAAAGTCTCACTGGCATTTGGATGAATAAAGCCATACAGCTCAGAAACTTTACGGTCTTTGTCTGCGATAATCGGGAAGTTGACCGTGGTGTTCTGCGTTTCGTTGATGTCCTGAATCCAGCCTTGATGTGATTCAACATCATCAACTGAAAGGGCGATGGCTTTCACTCCGCGCTTGTCAAACTCATCTTTTAGCTTTGCGGCATAGCCAAGTTCCGTGGTACAGACTGGGGTGTAGTCGGCAGGATGGGAAAAAAGGATTCCCCAGCTATCCCCTAAAAAGCCATAGAAATCAATATCGCCTTGGCTTGATTGTTGTTGGAAATTTGGGGCGATGTCGCCTAAACGTAATGTCATGATCAGTCCTCTATACATTCTTTATGTTTTCTATCTCTATTCAATATGCAGTATTCTCTTTATAAATAAAAAGATTGTTTTTTCATTTTGTTATGAATTTTTTGGATATGAATAAGTAGTGATGCTAAAAAATGATCAGAAATACACATTCAAATCGATGTAAGTTAAATGCAAATTTGCTACATTAACGCTCTTTGGTTGTGTGATGTCAGAATCGCCTCGCAGATTTTTTTGCCTGTTTGAATGCAAAGCACTTGTAGTTCTTATTTCTGACTCCATAATAACAGCTAAGAAAAAATTAACCGACCTAGGGTTTGTTGAAATTGACAAACCTTATAACAAACAGGATTAGAGAGTTTATTCATGTTGGCAAGTCTGATCGGAGGTATCTTCGGTACAAAAAATGAGCGCGAGCTCAAACGCATGCGTAAAATTGTTGAACAAATTAATGCGCTTGAACCGACGATATCTGCTCTTAACGATGCAGACCTCTCTGCAAAAACTCCAGAATTCAAACAACGTTTTAGTAATGGCGAAAGTTTAGATAAGTTAATGCCAGAAGCGTTTGCGGTGTGTCGTGAAGCAGCAAAACGTGTCATGGGCATGCGCCATTATGACGTGCAGTTGATTGGTGGTATTACCTTGCACGAAGGTAAAATTGCCGAAATGCGTACAGGTGAAGGTAAAACCCTGATGGGTACTTTGGCTTGTTATCTTAATGCATTAAGCGGTCAAGGCGTTCACGTGATTACGGTGAACGACTACTTGGCACAACGTGATGCTGAGTTAAACCGTCCATTATTCGAATTCTTAGGCTTGAGCATTGGTGTGATTTACTCCATGCAAATGCCTGCTGAAAAAGCACAAGCGTATACTGCTGATATTACTTACGGTACCAATAACGAATTCGGTTTCGACTATCTACGTGACAATATGGTGTTTTCTCTACAAGAGAAAAAGCAGCGTGGTTTAAGCTATGCCATCATCGATGAAGTCGACTCAATTCTAATTGATGAAGCACGTACGCCATTAATTATTTCTGGTCAAAGTGAAGATTCATCTCATCTTTATCAGCTTATTAATAATATTCCTCCAACATTACGTCCACAGAAAGAAGAAAAAGTGGCTGATGGTGGGCATTTCTGGGTCGATGAGAAACAACGTTCAGTTGAAATGACTGAAGTCGGCTATGAAACGGTTGAGCAAAAACTGATTGAAATGGGCTTGTTGGCTGAAGGCGAGAGTCTTTATTCAGCAACTAACCTGAATTTAGTTCACCATGTCACTGCAGCGATTCGTGCACACTATCTTTATCAAAAGAATGTGCACTACATTATTGGCGTTAATCCACAGACTCAGAAAGAAGAAGTCATTATTGTGGATGAAAGCACGGGTCGTACCATGCCTGGTCGTCGCTGGTCAGAAGGCTTGCACCAAGCGGTTGAAGCCAAAGAAAGCATGGAAATTCAACCTGAGAACCAAACGCTTGCAACCACAACTTTCCAGAATTATTTCCGTCTATATAAAAAGCTTTCAGGTATGACAGGTACTGCCGATACTGAAGCTGCGGAAATGAAAGAAATTTATGGCCTAGATGTTGTCATTATTCCAACGCACCGTCCAATGGTTCGTAAGGATCATAACGATTTAATTTATTTAAACCGTAATGGTAAATACACCGCGATTATTGAAGAAATTACCAATATTCGTCAGCAGGGTGTTGCACCGATCTTGATTGGTACTGCGACAATTGAAGCAAGTGAAATCTTGTCTTCTAAGTTGCTACAAGCAGGTATTCATCACGAAGTCTTGAACGCAAAACAGCACGAACGTGAAGCGGATATTATTGCACAAGCGGGTAGTCCAAATGCGGTGACGATTGCGACCAACATGGCGGGTCGTGGTACAGATATTTTGCTGGGTGGTAACTGGAAAGCCAAGCTTGCCAAAATTGAAAATTCAACGCCTGAAGATGAAGCACGCTTACAAGCACAATGGGAAAAAGATCACGAGGATGTTTTAAGTTCGGGTGGTTTGCATATCATTGGTTCTGAACGTCACGAATCACGTCGTATTGATAACCAGTTACGTGGCCGTGCAGGTCGTCAAGGTGACCCTGGTGTATCTCGTTTCTATTTATCGCTTGAAGATGACTTGATGCGTATCTTCGCGGGTGATCGTGTGGTTGCCATGATGCGTGCGATGGGCTTACAAGAAAGTGAAGCGATTGAACATAAAATGGTCAGTCGTTCAATCGAGAATGCACAGCGTAAAGTTGAAGCACGTAACTTTGATATTCGTAAGAACTTATTGAAATACGATGATGTAAACAACGAACAACGTAAGATCATTTATTCGCAACGTGATGAAGTATTGGCTGAAAGCACTTTACAAGATTACATCGAAGAAATGCATCAAGAAGTGGTGAAGGGCTTAATAGCGGACTTTATTCCACCTGAGTCGGTGCATGATCAGTGGGATATCGAAGGCTTGGAAAATGCTTTACATGCAGATTTAGGCATTGACTTGCCTGTACAGCAATGGCTAGACCAAGATCGTCGTTTAGATGAGGAAGGTTTGATTGCACGTATTACTGATGAAGTAATTGCACGTTATCGTCAACGCCGTGAACAAATGGGTGATGAATCAGCAGCAATGCTTGAACGTCACTTTATGTTGAATTCACTTGATCGCCATTGGAAAGATCATTTAGCGGCGATGGATTATCTGCGTCAAGGTATTCATTTACGTGGTTATGCGCAGAAGAATCCAGAGCAAGAATACAAGAAAGAAGCCTTTAACTTGTTTGTGAATATGTTGGGTGTGATCAAGTCTGATGTCGTGACGGACCTTTCTCGTGTGCATGTGCCGACAGCAGAAGAGTTAGCTGAACTTGAAGCACAGCAACAACGTCAGGCTGAATCAATGCGTTTGTCTTTCGAACATGATGATGTTGATGGCTTAACGGGTGAAGTCACTGCTTTTGAAGAAACTGAAGTGACAGAAAATGCATTCCCAGTACCAGAAAGTCGTAATGCACCTTGTCCATGTGGTTCAGGTCTTAAATACAAACAATGTCACGGTAAAATCTAAGTTCATGACTTGATTTAAGCTGAAATAAAAAAAGCAGAGCATCAGCCTCTGCTTTTTTTACGAGAATTTACTTGAGTCCAAGCACGCTTTGTAGTTTCATTATTGGACTTACAGATCTTGATTGAGTTCGCATTAAAAGCGGGAAGACAATGAAAAAACCATTACAACTTTTAATTTTGGCAACTGCGGCGGTATCTGGTTTTGCATTTGCAGACGATGCACCACAAACCACAACTGTGGATAAAGTATTGGCAGCAAAAGGTACCAATACAGCTGAAGCGCAAGTCAAGCGTGAAGTAACAACTGTGATTAGTCCACGTACTGGCATTCGCTATACCTTAGGTGATACAGGCAACCGCCCAATCGTATTGCAAACTGCTGCAATCGCACCTGCAAACTCAGCAAATATTAACCGTATTGTGGCATCAAACCCTGCATTATCAGCACAAAGCCAAGAGAAAGCGAAGATTGCTTTAATCGGTGAAACAGCTGTTCAGGCAGCTAATGCGGCTGCGGCACAAACTGCAGGTACTCAGACTGCTAAAGCAAATTAATTTCAACTTGTTTGGAATAAAAAAAGAGATGCAATTGCATCTCTTTTTTATGGAAGAATTTTATTATAAAAAGCTTGGTAATAAAATTAAGCCAATCAGGATAGCAAAAAGCAGCCACTTTGATACGTAGTAAAGTGGGCGATTACGCTCTTTTAGGCCACGGCCATAGTGATGCACAGCATAGCCGTATTTAAAAATACGGTTAATAAAACCAGTTTTGTCTTGGTCATCATTGGGCGAACTTGCCGCAGACATGACATTACGACCAAACCAGTGATTAAACTTTTGTGCCCAACCCCATTTCATCGGGCGTTCGATGTCACAGAATAAGATAATACGGGTTTCATCGGTTTTGTTTTCAGCCCAATGCACAAAGGTTTCATCAAAGACGGTAGCTTCACCATCTCTCCAGCTATAACGCTCTTGATCGACTTCGATAAAGCAATCATCGCTATTGGGTGTCACTAGACCAAGATGATAACGTACTGATCCTGCATAAGGATCACGGTGTTTACCTAAGTAGCTGCCAGAAGGCAATTCGGTAAACATGGCAGCTTTGACTGATGGAATACTTTCCAGTAACGCTACCGTTTTTGGACAGAGTTGATGTGCAGATGGATGACTATCTTGATACCATTTCAGATAAAAGCGTTTCCAGCCTCGTTTAAAGAAGGTATTAAAGCCTGCATCATTGTTTTTTTCAGAAGCTTTAATTTGATTTTGCAGTTGAATGGCTTCTTCACGAATCACTTGCCAGTTATCCTGCAATGGTTTCAGTTCTGGGAACTGTGCCACATCGAAGAAAGCCTGATTCGGCAACTTAGAAAAGCCCGTCATAAACATGTTGATCGGTGCTAAAAATGTCGAATGGTCAAATAATTGTCGAGATGCTTTTAAGCGCTCTTTACCCCGTAAATAGGTATACAAAAAGCTGACTAAAAATACGGCAACGATAATCACTGCGTACATAACACAATCGTCTAAAAAAAATGAAGGCGGTTATTTTAACACAAAAAATATTTGGAAGAATGCAGCCCTAAGCGCAACTTTATAAGATAAAAACTATGCAATTGAATGGTATTTCAGATGATCTGAGCGTGTATTTTTCACAGATCATCTGAAAAATAATGATTAAATTTGGTTATTTACATCATCATGCTTGGTTTCACGAATCATTAAAAATGCGATCAACGATAAAATGGAAGCCAAACTTAAATATAAACCAACTGCGCCTAAGCCATAACTTTCTGCTAACTTGGTTGCGATATACGGTGCAAAGGATGCGCCGAAAATGCCTGCCAAGTTAAAAGTTAAAGCTGAGCCTGTATAGCGAACTGAAGTTGGAAAGATTTCTGACAATACGGTACCAATTGGACCATAGGTTAAGCCCATAATCGAAAGACCGATACATAAGAACAAGAACACCAGAATTGGGCTACCTGAGCCGAGTAGTGGCGCAAAACATAGTCCGAACAAGGCTGAAAGAATACATACCGCAATTGATGTATTTTTACGGCCAAATTTCTCTGCAAAAATTGCAGATAGGGGAATAAAGGCAGCAAAACATAAAGTCGCTACCAGTTGCAATACTAGGAATTCACCACGGGCATAGCCGAGCTTGGTGGTGCCCCAGTTCAAGGCAAATACGGTGGTGAGATAGAACACCACGAAAGTACAGATTGCTGCAATCGTACCGAGGATGAGCATTGGTAAATGCTTGGTCATGACCTCTTTAAACGGTACATTCACTTCTTTTTGCTTGTTTAATACTTTTTGGAAAGCGGGGGTTTCATGCAACTTTAAACGGATGTATAAACCAACTAAGACTAACACTGCACTTGCAATAAATGGAATACGCCAACCCCATGTCATGAATGCTTGTTCAGACATAAAGGCATTGAGTAGCAGGAAGGAGCCTGTTGCAAGGATGAAACCGATTGGTGCGCCGAGTTGTGGGAACATACCATACCAAGCACGCTTGCCCTCTGGTGCATTCTCAGTGGCAAGCAGTACCGCACCGCTCCATTCACCACCTAAGCCTAAACCTTGACCCAAACGGCATAAGGCAAGCAATAGAGGCGCAGCAAGGCCAATTTGTGCATAGGTTGGTAGTAGGCCGATACAGACAGTTGAAATACCCATGGTCAGTAAAGCAGCAACCAATGTGGCTTTACGTCCGATTCGGTCACCGAGATGTCCGAAAATTGCAGCACCAATTGGGCGGGCAATAAAAGCAATCGCAAAGGTCGCAAGTGACTTGAGCACCGCAGCGCCATCGCTACTTTCAGGGAAAAATAAGTGTGGAAAAATGAGTACTGCTGCGGTGGCGTAGATATAAAAGTCAAAAAACTCAATTGTCGTACCGACAAGGCTAGCAAATAATACCCGTACTTTTGAATTGCTGGCCACTTCTGGGGTGGCAGTCGTAGTGCTTGACGACATACAAGACCTTCATGTTATTCATTCAAGAAACAGAATAGCGGTTGTCTTGAAAATTCCTTTTGAATGTGCAGTTTTACTTCGAAAACTTAATGCTATATATGGACTTATAATACATAACAGTAGATTGCCAAAAAGTGTAATCCTGCGCCTAATAGCACAAAAACATGCCAAATTGCGTGGGTATATCTTACCTTTTTTAAGGCATAAAACAATGTGCCGATGGTATAAGCTAAACCACCTGCAATCAGCAGTTGTACCGCTTCTTTAGACAGATAACGTTGCATATCATCCATCACCAAAACCGCCAGCCAACCCATGACTAAATAGGCGGCTAGAGAAAGTTTTTGGAAGCGATGAATGAATACTAGTTTGAACAAAGTACCGATCAGAGCAATGGCCCATAAGGCGATTAGTAAGTAATGCGCTTTGGCGGTTGGAATGGCAATACTGAGAAAAGGGGTATAGGTGCCTGCAATCAGATAGTAAATCGCGGTATGATCCAGTTTTTTATACCAATAACGTTTACGTTCATCTTGGGCAAAGTGATACAGCATGGAACTACTGAGCAACAGTACCAAGCTAAAGCCATAGACCCATAAACTGATCCATTGCCCTAAAGGCAGGCCATAGCCTTTGATGATCAAAAAGATTGAGGCAATTAAAGCCAGTACTGCGCCAGCCCCATGACTATAGGCATTAATCAATTCTTCTTTGGGGTCATAGTCCAGCAATGTGTTTGTGTTCATCAAGCGATCTGGTTGCATAAAAATACAACTGTATCGTAATGCAATTTCCCTTTTAAAGTAAGACGCTTTAAAATTTAGTTTCTATTTGTCAGGTTTTCATTATGTTTGCGCCGAATTTTTCTTTTGAACAAGAACAGCAGTTTTTCTTGGATATCCAGCAATCTATTGAAAATAAAAGCTTTGATCGTCTGATTTTGAGTCAGTACAAAGGCGAAATAGCGCAACTAGAAAAGATGACATTTCGTGTGATTGAACTGCAGGGACAGGCAAACTTGTCTTGCTTATACCATCACACTACGCAAGACATCACTAAAAACTATAGCATTGCCGAAGGTTTGGAAAAGATTGCTGAATTATTGAGTCTGTCTAAGCAAGCCAATCTCTTTAGTACTGAACAAGATGTTCAACTCAAGAAAAATAAGAAGAAAGCCATGTTGAACATTCAGAAGAAACAAGTATCTACCGACAAAGTAGGGCAACAGCAGCATGATCGTGAAAAGCAGCGCTATGTACAACAGCAAAGTCCATTTTTAAAGCATCTTGGCATTACCGATGAAAAAGGACAAATCATTCCAAGTATGGCGCGTAAGTGGAAACAGATTAATAAATTTATTGAAATTTTTTCGCATGCTTATGAACAGATTGATGCATCACAGCAAGAATTGAATATTGTCGATTTTGGTTCAGGTAAGGGCTATTTAACTTTTGCTTTATATGACTATTTGCAGGCGCAGCATAAAACACCGTTAATAACGGGGGTTGAACTGCGTTCGAATCTGGTTGAATTTTGCCAAAATGTGGCTAATCAAACAGGTTTTAGTCATCTGGATTTCTTTGAAGGGGATGTGCGTAGTTATCAACCAGAAAAGTTAGATGTGATGATTGCATTGCATGCTTGTGATATCGCCACTGACTTTGCCATTCATACTGGTATTCGTCTGAATGCATCCATGATTATGTGTGCACCATGTTGCCATAAGGAACTCCGCCCACAGCTACAAAGTCCAGAGGTGTTACAGCCGATGTTGCAATTCGGCATTCATGCAGGACAACAGGCTGAAATGTTGACCGATACTTTGCGTGCGTTACTACTTAAAGCCTATGGTTATGAAACCAAAGTTTTTGAGTTTGTGTCTTTGGAGCATACCAGTAAGAATAAAATGATTTTGGCGACGAAACGAAAGGATATTCAGCAACCTGATGCAAAAATCATGCAGCAGATTCAAGCGTTAAAAGCCATGTATGGCATTGAAAAACAGAGTCTGGAATTATTATTGCAAGATCAGATGCCAGTCGAGAATATCGGTTGTAAGTGCTAATCGCATTAAAAAAATGCGAGATGAATCTGATGATATCAATCTAAGACGGTTGATATCGTCCCTTGCAATATTGGGTTATAAATAAAAAATGGAATAACAACAAGTAGAGTCATTCAAATGATGAAAAACAAAATTTATCTCGCTGTTTTGCTTTTGGTCTTCTCCAATTTAAGTGAAGCAAAAGAATTTGAGAGCCCACTTAATCAGAAGGGCGTCGCCAGTTTTAATCCTTCAACGCAAGCCAGAGTCCGTTTATACGGCCAAAATGGCCAGCAAATATATATGCAGCATACTTTTGATTGTAAAAGTAGAAAACAAGGGATACGTGAAAATTTAAGTGGCTACGGGGCATGGAATGCTTTCAAAACCTTTACCCGAATCAATATGAATTATTCGATTGGTATGCCGAGAACAATTGTACAAAAGGACATTGAGCAGAATTTTAATACCTATCAAATGGTGACCTATAAGGAATATGTGGTTACTGCCAATCAACCGATCAATCTGCATGGATTTGTAGTCGGTACAGAGCGTACTACGGGCAAAGCCAAAGTAGTCGATGGATGTGAAAATACGGAAGCTTCATTTAAGCCTCAAGCAGGCCGCGAGTATGAAATATTAGGAGAGTATGAAAACCAGCAATGCCAATTTAAGGTCTATGACTTAGAATCGAGACAACTGGTTTCTGTCTCAGAGCAAGCCTATATCTGCCCAAAAGATAAGTGGAAGTTTTGGGGGAAAGGTGAGTAATGATGAGCACTTTGATTTTAGACGCCTGATGACAAACTTCGCGTATGAGAAGTTTGTCAGGATCTGAAAACCAGTTAATGCTGTTCGGTTGCGACTTCAGAAGCGGCTGCTGGTTGAGTATGTTGCTGTTCCTGTTGTTGCGCTTTACGCTGTGCACCTGGCATATAATCCGGTTCTTGAGTCATGGCCAAATAGAAAAAGCTTAAAAAGATGGTACTCAGTACACCAACAATGATGACAAATTTCCATCCCAACACGGTTTCTTCATTTGAATCTTTTTTTGGGGATGGTTGATTATTCATAATAAATTCCAAAAATAACAAAACATAAAACTAGATTTTGCGCCTTTTGGGGCTGATTTGCCAAGTAGAAATATGGAATTGAGGATAAGAGATGAGCTCATACTTTAGATAGCGAAGCATATTACCAAGCGCCTGCTGCCATGGTTGAATTTAAAAAAAGCTTCGCTATCCAAAGTAGAATTGAAATTGATTGGATCAGGATTAAAGCCTATTCCAGTCCTCAATTGCCTTTAAACCTGTTTCTATACCTACATCATAACTATAACGGATTTTGGCTTTATTCTTTGAAAGTCGACCTGCCATATTTTTTAAATCTGGTGGGCAAACTTCCAGAATTTTCTGACCAGAGGCCGAGCGGGTAAATTCGACGGCATCGTTATAACGTTGAGTTCGCGTTAATAAACTTTGTGAAAAACCACGTTGCTGTTTAAACAGGTATTTGGCAAGCAATTGATCACCTTTACTGCTGGCCTTATAATAATTTTTTGGACGAGTTCTGAGTACCATTAACTTAGAAACATCATGCTGTTGTGCTGCCCAATGCACGGGTAAGGCATCTGCAACACCGCCATCAAAATAAGGTTCACCAAAGACTTCAACGGCTTGACGCGTTAAGACAGGAATTGAACTCGATGCTCTTAAACCTTCTAAGATATTGTCTTTTGAAGCTTTGATATAAGTGGCCTCACCTGAAATGGCATGGGTCAATACCATATAAAATTCAGGATGATTGGCAAATAGATGAGCTTGATTGAGCGGATGCTCTTGTTCTACCACATCCCACATCCATTTTAAGTCCAGCAAGTCACCACCTTTGAAAAAGCGACCATATTGGATAAATTCAGTGCGGAGCGAATGATCTAAATAGATTTGTAGGGTGCGACCTTGTTGTGCTGCAAGGTAATTGGCGACATTGGTTGAACCAGAAGAGACACCAACGCAGAGATCAAAGGGATTAAATTGTTGCTGTAAAAATGCATCTAAGACACCGCTGGTGAATGCACCGCGCATTCCACCGCCTTCAACGACCAGTGCCTGACGATTTTGTTGAAGCATTGAAAATCTCGAATATCATGATAAATCCATGTTTTACACGGATTTATCATATTCAGCAATAACACTTTAGTGATTGTGTTGATGTGCTTCCGTTGCCCCTGTTTCTGTTGTCACTGATGATTGTGACATTTCAGCAGGAGTTGCCGCTTTCTTCTGGTTCATTGGCATATAATCTGGTTCATTATTAATAGCCAAGTAGAAAATCACCATAAACAGTACACTGAGAACTGTGGTGATAATTAATGCTTTCCAACCCCAAGGCGAAGTTTCTGGGCAGAGTTTCTCAGACATAAGAAATTTCCAAATGATGCAAAAAATAAAGCAGAATTGAGAAAGTTATAGCATAAATTGTGATGCATTACTCAGATGTTTTGCTGTGATTTTGTCGAGCGCATAAAAAAGCCCGTACAGACAAGGAGTTCCATACGGGCCTTAATCGGCTTGGCTAAATCGAGATTATTGAATCACAGTATTTTGCTGTGCTTTTTCTTTCAATAATTTTGGCGGCGTAAAACGCTCACCATATTGTGCCGCTAGTTGCTCGGCGCGTTGCAATGATTTTTGAATGCCATTTTGATTCAGGAATTGAATGGCACCGCCTGTCCATGGAGCAAAACCAATTCCGAATATCGAACCGACATTGGCATCAATCACAGACTCTAAAACACCTTCTTCATAGCAGCGCAGGGTATCTAGTGCCTGCACAAATAAGAAGCGGTCAATCATGTCTTGCTCAGAAATGCTGTTGTCTTTCTGCCAACGGCTGAGACCATCCCATAAATGTTTTTTACCATTTTCCGGATAGTCATAGAAGCCTGCACCTGCTGCCTTACCTTTACGGTTTAGCTCATGAATCATGGTGTACACCACCTCATCCACTGGGGTTTTGGGCAAATCTTTACCTTCTGCTTGCAGGGCTTTACGGGTTTCTGCTGCAACATGTTCAGTTAAGGTTAGAGAGACTTCATCCTGAATAGCGAGTGGGCCAACCGGCATACCTGCTTTGAGAGCGGCCATTTCAATCTTCGCTGGATGCACACCTTCTGCAAGTAGACGCATCCCTTCTTGAATGAATGTACCAAACACGCGGCTGGTGAAGAAGCCACGGCTGTCATTCACGACAATAGGTGTTTTGGCAATTTGCTGAACAAAGTCGTAAGCCTTCGCCAATGTATCAGCAGAGGTCTGTTTACCTTTGATAATTTCAACCAATTGCATTTTATCGACTGGACTAAAGAAATGTAGTCCAATGAACTTTTGAGCATCTTTACTCGCCGTCGCCAAACCAGTGATTGGTAGGGTAGAGGTATTCGATGCAAAGATTCCACCTTCAGCCAAATATTGTTCAGCTTCTTGCGTCACTTTGGCTTTCAGTTCTTGGTTCTCAAATACTGCTTCGATGATCAGGTCACAGCCTTGCAAGTCCGCCGCATTTGCCGTTGCAGTAATCAGTGCTAAAACTTGGTCACGCTTTTCTGCGGTCATGCGACCTTGTGAAACACGTTTATCCAAAAGTTTTTGTGAATAAGCTTTGCCTTTTTCTGCGTTTTCAACAGAGACATCTTTCAGGATCACAGGGATGCCTTTGATTGCCGTCGAATACGCGATACCCGCACCCATCATGCCCGCACCTAACACACCCACTTTAGTCGCTTGCCATTTTGCAACATCCGCAGGGCGACTTGCGCCAGACTTGATTGCATTGAGACCATGCCAGAAAGTACCGATCATATTTTTAGAAATCTGACCGACCGTGAGTTGCGTAAAGTAACGTGATTCGATACGCAAAGCGGTATCAACATCAACCTGTGCACCTTCTACTGCTGCCGCCATGATCGCTTCAGATGCAGGGTAACAGCCTTTGGTTTTATCACGTAGCATCGCAGGGGCAATCGCAAGCACTTGTGCCACCGCAGGCGTTTTCGGATCGCCACCTGGGATCTTGTAGCCTTTAACATCAAAAGGTTGCTGTGACTTTGGATTGGCTTTGACCCAAGCAATGGCTTTGTCTAACAGTTCTTGTTCGTTCTCAGCAGTGTCATGTACCAAACCGAGCGACTTCGCTTTATCCACGCCAAACTGCTTACCTTCCATCAGGAATGGAAACGCATTTTGTAAGCCAAGTAAACGTACCATCCGCACGATACCACCACCGCCTGGCAGCAAGCCTAAGGTCACCTCAGGCAAACCAAATTTGGTTTTTGGATCATTGATGGCAATACGGTAATGACAGCCTAAAGCAATTTCCCAACCGCCACCGAGCGCCGTACCATTTAAGGCAGCGACAACAGGTACACCTAAAGTTTCAATCGCACGTAAGTCATCCTTGAGTTCCTCAATCATTTTGAAAAATTCAGTGGCATGTTCAGGTTGTACTTGAATCAGCTCATCCAAGTCACCACCGGCAAAGAAAGTTTTCTTGGCAGAACGGAAAATAATGCCTTTTAGATCCGTTTCTGTTTTAAGCTTTTGGCTGACGTCATTGAGTGAATCACGGAATTCTGCATTCATGGTATTGGCAGACTGACCAGATGAATCAAGGGTAAGAATTACAATATTGTCAGCGTTTTTTTCGTATTTAATAGCGCTCATGTTGTGCTCCTTACACCAACTCAATAATGGTGGCGATCCCCATTCCACCACCAACACATAATGTGGCTAGGCCACGTTTTTTACCTTGACGCTCTAACTCGTCTAACAAAGTCCCTAAAATCATGGCACCTGTTGCACCCAACGGATGACCCATCGCAATTGCACCGCCATTCACATTGACTTTCTCGGCAGGAACCTTGAGTTCATTGATAAAACGCATCACCACGGCAGCAAACGCTTCATTGACTTCAAATAGGTCAATATCATCAATCGTTAAGCCTGCTTTGGCTAAGGCTTTACGTGCAGCAGGGGCAGGGCCTGTCAGCATAATGGTTGGATCTGTACCCACCAATGCCGTTGCAAGTACTTTGGCGCGTGGTTTTAAGCCTTGTTCTTTGACGGCTTTTTCAGAAGCCAATAACACCACCGCAGCACCATCAACGATGCCTGATGAGTTACCCGCATGATGCACATGGTTAATTTTTTGTGCTTCAGGATACTTCTGTAGCGCAACCGCATCGAAGCCCATTTGTCCCATCATTTCAAAACTGGCATTCAGTTTTGCCAAGCCTTCAACCGTGGTCGCACCCCGAATAAATTCATCTTTTTCTAAGATCAGCACACCTGAATGATCTTTAACAGGAACGACGGATTTATCGAAATAACCTTTGGCCTGTGCAGCCGCTGCTTTTTGTTGTGAGCCGACTGCAAAGGCATCGACATCTTCTCGGCTATAGCCATCTAAGGTTGCGATCAAGTCCGCGCCAACGCCTTGTGGTACAAAAGAAGATTTTAAGTTGGTTTCAGGATCAAGTGCCCATGGGCCGCCATCAGAGCCCATCGGGATACGTGACATGGATTCCACACCGCCTGCGACGACGATATCTTCCCAACCAGAGCGGACTTTTTGTGCTGCCAAATTGACTGCTTCCAAACCAGATGCACAGAAACGGTTGATTTGCACACCAGCAACATCATCATTCCAGCCTGCTGCAATAGCCGCAGTTTTAGCAATATCACCGCCTTGGTCTGCAATTGGTGTGACACAACCTAAGACAATGTCATCGACTTTTGAGGTGTCAAGTTGATGGCGTTGTTGTAATTCATTCAGTAATGATGTGAGTAAAGTAATCGGTTTGACTTCATGCAGTGAGCCATCTTTTTTCCCTTTTCCGCGTGGTGTGCGAATGGCATCAATAATGTAGGCCTCGCTCATAGGTTTTCCTTGTATCACCTTAAAATTGTTGTTTATCGAGTGTACTCAATTTAAGTGTCAGTGCAATGATGATAAACATTGGCAAGTTTGATGCTTTTCGCCAATTTGATAGGTTGCGTGAGTAATCAAGCCAAGCGTTAAATTTGGTATTTTTCTGCATGTCTTGTGACATCTTCGATTAGACTAGCATTTGGAAATGATTGATAGAAAAGATGGGCGAAAGCACATGATAAAACTAAAGCGTCACTATGCTGCCATGGCATTGATCTTGTCACTTTTTGGATGTGATTCATCTGAACGGAATATTGAAAATAACAAAACAATCGAGGATAAAAACAAGGTGAGCCAAACTTATTCAAATCAAGCTGCTGATGACAAAATGCTATTGGTGTTGTCTGCGCCTTCTGTACATGATCCTTATTACAAATCCGCTTTTCAACGAATTGTAGATTTCCAGATTGATTATGCAAAATCGATTTTGGGTAATGATAATGTCGTGATTTTAGTAGATGAGGATACCAAGCCGTATTTCACGGGCAAAGTGCCTGAAGATATTTTACTGGTAGATGATGTCCGTGATATCTGGATGCGCGACTTTACTACGGTTAATCCAATGCAGCCTGTGCAATTTACCTATACTTGGGCCTCGATGACCAAGAAACAAAGTAAAGATGTGCAAAAAAGTTTTAGTCAGTTTGCGGATCGTTATCAAATTCAAAGAGCTAAAACTGATTTGATGATTGATGGGGGGAACCTTGTTGATGATTATGCGGGTCGTGTCATTACCACTACACGTTTTATGGAAGATAATGAGCTTAGCTATAACGAGGCCAAACAAGAGTTAAAGGCTACGTTGGGTGCAACCGAAGTTGCCATCTTAGAACCAGATGAAGAAGTGCTGGCACATTCAGATGGCATGGTCAGTTGGGTGGATAAAAATACCTTGCTTGTGAATGACTATTCAAAAACACCATCATTTAGAACAACCGTAATGGATGAGTTAAAAGCGTCATTTCCAACTGCAAAAATTGTGGAAGTGCCTGTTGAATATAAGACCAATCCCAAAGGGCAATGGGAAGGTTTTGAGTCTGCATGTGGTGTGAATTTGAATGCCACGGTCACACATAATAATATTTATGTGCCGACCTTTAATATGCCGCATGATCAAAAAGCACTCACGATCATCAAGCAGAATACCTCTAAGAAAGTTATTCCTGTGAATGCTGAAAGTGTTTGTCCAATGGGTGGCAGCGTGCGTTGCCTCACTTGGCAGGTGACTGGGGACAATGCTGCGAAACTTATTCAAGCGGCAAGAGATAAGTGACAGATGTGTCATTATTTAAATAGGAAGAAAAGAAACATTGAGTGCTTATGAATAACGTCGAGAAGCCATGAAGTTTATCAATGTCGTCGGCACATCTGCTGCTGGAAAAACCACTTTTGCTCGTCAACTTGCTCAAAAGCTAGGATTGTCTTACATTGAAATGGATGATTTATTTTGGTTGGATGATTGGCAAGAAACACCTGATCATGAGTTTTTTGCTAAATTACAAAGTCAAATTGATCAGGCACCCAGAGGATGGATACTTGATGGTAATTATTCTCGAACACTGGATTTAAAGCTTAAATATATTGATACGATTATTTGGCTGGATTATTCATTTTCGTTAAATCTGTACCGCTCAGTTAAACGAGCAATTAGTCGAGCGGTGACACAAAAAAGATTATGGGGAAATTCCAATAATCGAGAAAGTTTCAAGACCAGTTTTCTGTCTAAGGACTCTATTATTTTATGGATGATTACCCATCATGCTCAAAATCGTAAAAAGTATTTGGCGATGATGAATGATGCTCGATATCAGCATATTCGGTTTATTCGTTTGACTTCGCCAAAACAGACAGCAGTATTTTTAAACGAGATGGATACTCATTTATTTAACTTGTAGAAAGGAGCTTATGCAGACTGCTTAATCAGACAAATCTAAATGAAAGAATTGGTTATAGGGTGATTCGGTATATTCTGCGAAAGCTGCACCTTCAACAAAACCAAACTTCTTATAAAGTTTGATTGCTGCATCAAAGTGACTATCTTTTCCTGTTTCTAAACTGACTTTTTGATAGTGACGTTGCTGGGCAAGTTCTAGCAAATATTCCAGTAGTTGTGCTGCGACCCCTTGACGTAAATGGGCAGGGTGAGTCCGCATAGATTTGATTTCTGCGTGGTCGGGTGTCAGTTCTTGGATTGCGCCACAGCCCAGTAATTGCTCATCGTTCCATAAGGTATAGACGCTAATGGAATCTTTTTGCAGACTGCTGAGGTCTAATGCAAAACTATGTTCAAGTGGGGTGTTTTGATGCAGACCATGCAAATGGATATGAATCAAATTTTGAACTTGTGGGTGAGAAAAGTCAGCTTTTTTAATGATCATTGTTATTCAAGCAAATTGTAGAGGTCTGCTTGATTATTAACATATTTAAAAAGCAATGTTCAACTGTATAAAGTTGAACATTGCTTTGTTGTGATATTAGTTGTGATGGCCATGCAACTGACGATATAAACCCGGTGTTACTCCTGTCCATTTCTTAAAGGCACGGTGGAAAGTACTGGTTTCACTAAAGCCGACTTGCTGTGCTACATCTTCAAGGGTGAGATTTGGCGTCAACAATAAATGGATCGCAGCATCACGACGCAAGGCATCTTTGACCCCTTGATAGCTTTTGCCTTCCGCAGCTAAACGACGACGTAAGGTTTGCGGTGATAAATACAACATTGCCGCGACATCGTTGAGCGTTGGCATTTCTTCGCCAATCTGGCTCTTTAATACATCACGAATACGTGAAGTCAACGAATTGGTATTTTTGAATTTCACTAACAGTTGGGCAGGTGCTGCTTTCAAGAATTCTTCTAAAGTCTTTTCATCTTGACGGATTGGGAGATCAAGATAATCTGCTGCAAAGGTAATTTCGGTACGTGGTGCATCGAATTGCATCACAGGTGCAAAGAACAATGCATCGTATTCATCAGCATGGTTAGGACGCTCATAACCAAAATGCACACGCTCTAAAGGTAGGCGACGCTCAATTAACCATGATGCTAGACCGTGCCAGATCATCAGCATGCTTTCAGTAATGAAATGATCAGGGTCTAAAGCTTTAGGAATATGCGGCACTAAACGTGCTTCATGTTTGTCACGTTCCAAACTAACTGACCACTCATCTCCAAACAGTTTGTAGAATTGAGAGGAGAGTTCAAGTGCTTGTCCAAGGGTCTTGGAGTGGATGATCAATTGGCACATGATCGCAAATGTACCCAAGCGACGTGGTTGTACATCGAAACCAACGTGTTCGTCTTGGGTAACCATCCATAACATTTTTACAAAACGGGTGTACTGCTCAGGAGAGATTCGAGCCTTCGGTTGGCGAAGCAGTTCAGCCTCTATGCCGACATGTGAAAGTAACGTTTCAACGTCCATGCCTAGGCGTTTAACACCTGTTAAAGCCGCATTCACGAAGTGGATGCTGATCGTATCACGGCTCATATTGAATCCTTCAGTTTCTTTACTATTCACGATAATTGACCTAAATAACCGTCTAAAATATCAAATTGGGCAATTGACAAGAAAAATAATTGCGCCCTGTATACATGTTAAATTGCCGAAACTATCAAGGTAAATGGCTGAACATGACATTGTTTTTGTGTTTATCCACACCTAGTATAAAAGAAAATTTGAACAAATTGAGTAAAAATTATTATGCCATCTGCACTAAAGGGATTGAAAGTCCTCGATTTTTCGACTTTATTACCAGGGCCATTTGCCAGTATGTACCTTGCCGACATGGGTGCAGAAGTTATCCATGTGGAATCACCGACTCGTCCAGACCTTGTACGGATTATGCCACCCTATGCCAATGGTCAGGCCACTGCGCACAGTTATCTGAATCGGAATAAACAGTCGATTGCCCTTGATCTCAAAGATGCAGCCAATATTGAACTGATCAAAAATAAAATCTCTGAGTTCGATATTGTGCTAGAACAGTTCCGTCCAGATGTGATGCGCCGTTTGGGCTTGGACTATGAGACTTTAGCGGAGATTAATCCACGCCTCATCTATTGTTCGATTACTGGTTATGGTCAAACAGGGGCTTATAAAGATCGTGCAGGACACGACATTAACTATTTAGCGTTGGCAGGCGTGTCTGGGCATAGTGGTCGTCAAGATGGTGGACCGCCACCCTTGGGAATCCAAATTGCAGATGTGGCAGGTGGTTCCTTGCACGCAGTGATTGGTATTCTTGCTGCTGTGGTCGAGCGTCAACGCAGTGGTCTGGGTCAATATCTTGATATTTCGATGACCGATTGTGTGGCGAGTCTGAATAGTATGGCTGCTTCTGCAAGTCTGGCAGGGCAAACTCCACAAGCACCCGAGGCGGGAATGCTGAATGGTGCAAGCTTCTATGATTATTATCAAACCAAAGATGGTCGCTATTTTTCAGTGGGAAGTTTAGAGCCACAATTTATGACAGGCTTGGCTGCAGCGTTAGAATTATCTGTACTCCTTGCAAAAGGAACATCGTTTGACCCAGAAGATCGTCAAGCGGTAAAGCAAGCCTTGCGGGAAAAGTTTAAAACACAAGACTTTGCAGAATGGCAGCATCTGTTCCAAAGCTTAGATATTTGTGTTGAACCTGTACTCAGTCTGGATGAAGCTTTGGTCTCGCCAATGGCTCAACAAAGAGGCTGGGTGGTTGATGTGCCAGTATCGGAAAATGCATCACAAACTGAGCCACAGTTGGCCTGTCCGATCAAGTTTTCCCGTTCGCAAATGAAGTATGCCTTTATCGGTCAGGGTTTGGGTGAGGGTAAATGGTAGAAAATATGTGCGACTAATCACTGATTGTTAAAATATTGTACAGATTGTTAACATTTTGAATAAGTTGTAATTTAAAAATGAGAGTAACCTTTTATACACAATAACATAAAAGGTTACGTAAACATGACAATCTCTAAGTCTTTGATTGTTTCTTGTTTATCCGTTCTATCATTGAGTCTTTTCACACAACATACTCAAGCAGCATCTTCCGCATTTGACCCAAATGGTCAATGGCTGTTTGGTGATTGGAACGGTCAACGCACTGCGTTGCAAGAACAGGGTTACAAATTTTCTGCTGATTACACAGGTGAATTTGCAGGGGTTTTAGATTCTAAACAATACTCAAGCCACGGCAGTGAATTCACTGGACAATTGGCGTTGGGCACAAACTTCGACCTAAATAAAATTTTAGGTTGGCAAGATACTGAGGCGCAGATCACGGTGACATACCGTGATGGTCAGTCTTTGTCACAAACCGCAGATGGCTTACAAGGTCACCAAAGTTCTGTACAAGAAGTTTGGGGGCGTGGTCAAACGTGGCGTTTAACCGACCTTTGGATCAAAAAGAAATTTTTAGATCAAGCTTTAGATATTAAAGTGGGTCGTTTTGGTGAAGGTGAAGATTTCAACAGTTTTAACTGTGATTTCCAGAACTTATCGCTATGTGGTTCTCAGGTGGGTAACTGGGTTGGTGACCAATGGTACAACTGGCCTGTGAGCCAATGGGCATTGCGTGTCAAATATAACCTACAGCCAGATCTTTATGCACAAATCGGGGCGTATGAATATAACCCTGAGAACTTACAGCGCGGCAAAGGTTTTAACCTAAGTACAGATGGCTCTCGTGGTGCGATTATTCCAGCAGAAGTGGTCTGGAATCCTAAACTGGGTGCACTTGCTTTGCCAGGTGAATACCGTTTTGGTTATTACTACAGTACAGCGGATGCCGCAGAAATCGAGAATCCTGCCAAGACTGGACATAAACAAGGCGGTTGGTTTACTGCGAAACAACAGTTGACTCGTCATGATGGTCAGTCAGATCGTGGTTTAACTGGCTTTGTCAATGTCACAGTGCATGATTCTAAAACCAATGCCATTAAAGACATGCAAAATGTTGGATTGGTCTATAAAGGTTTATTGGATCAACGTCCTCAAGATGAAATTGCTTTAGGTATTGCCCGTATTCACGCCAATGACAAAAACAATAGTCTATTGGATGAAGAATATAACACTGAGCTGTATTACGGCATTCATGCCACCAACTGGCTCACTATCCGTCCAAATATTCAATATGTTCACCATGTCGGTGCATTGAAGGATGGGGATAAGACCTGGGTGGGCGGTATTAAGTTCCAAACCATTTTCTAATTTTGATACTCGAGCAATTTTGCAGATATAGTTTATAAAATAGGCGATATCTGCAAAGTTCTTGCTGTGATTTGAACTCGACCATAAAAAGAGACTTTATTTGCTTTTTATGGATCTAAAATATAAAAGATGCAAGGTGATCTTATGAATCAATCTGCTTCAAAATCTGGGCTTAGAACTTTGACGGTGGTGATTATCGCCCTCATTGCATTGTTCTTGCTCGTTGGCGGTATCTGGCTCGCAGCAATTGGCGGGTCTTTTTATTATGTGATTGCAGGCGTGCTGCTGCTCATTGTAGCAGTACAACTCTATAAACGTGCCTCAGGTCCATTGTGGGTTTATGCGGCATTGATGTTAGGTAGTGTGGTTTGGGGTGTCTGGGAAGTTGGGACTGACTTCTGGGCACTGGCACCACGTCTTGATATCCTTGGCATCTTAGGTTTGTGGTTACTCATTCCAGCTGTGACGCGTGGGATTGATAACCTCACTTCAAGCAAAGTGGCATTGTCATCGACTTTAGCCATTGCAATTGTGGTGATGGTGTACTCGATCTTTAATGATCCACAAGAAATTAATGGTGTGATTCAAACGCCACAGCCAGCACAAGCGAAAGCCGTGGATGGTATTGCCCCTGAAGATTGGCCTGCATATGGTCGTAGTCAGGGCGGTGAACGTTATTCTCCATTGACACAGATCAACGATAAAAACGTCAAAGATCTCAAAGTGGCTTGGACATTACGTACTGGTGATTTCCGAACTGAAAATGATTCGGGTGAAACCACCAACCAAGTAACACCAATCAAGATCGGCAATAACATGTTTATGTGTACACCACATCAACATTTAATTTCGATTGACCCTGCAACGGGTAAGGAAAAATGGCGTTTTGATCCTAAGCTCAAAACCGATAAAACCTTCCAGCATTTAACTTGTCGTGGTGTGATGTACTACGATGCTGCTAATACCACTGAATTTGCAACTAGTTTACAGGCGAAAAAGTCGACCTCAACCGAGTGTCCGCGTAAAGTCTTTGTTCCTGTAAATGATGGTCGTTTAGTTGCAGTTAATGCAGATACAGGTAAAGCATGTTCTGACTTTGGTCAAAATGGTGAAGTGAATTTACAAGAATTCATGCCATATGCATATCCAGGTGGTTATAACCCAACATCTCCGGGTGTGGTTTCTGGTACCACTGTAGTGATTGCAGGTTCTGTAACAGATAACCATTCGAATAAAGAGCCATCAGGTGTGATTCGTGGTTATGACGTGAACACAGGTAAATTATTATGGGTGTTTGATACAGGCGCAGCTGATCCAAATGCAATGCCAGGTCAAGACACTCAGTTTGTTCATAATTCACCAAATGCATGGGCGCCACTTGCCTATGATTCAAAACTAGATATCGTCTATGTCCCAACAGGTGTGGGTACACCAGATATCTGGGGTGGAGACCGTACTGAGTTGAAAGAGCGTTATGCGAACTCAATGCTAGCGATCAATGCAACTACAGGTAAACTGGTATGGCACTTCCAAACCACACATCACGATTTGTGGGATATGGATGTACCATCACAACCGTCATTGGCTGATATTCAAGATAAATCAGGTCAAACGGTTCCTGCGATTTATGTATTGACTAAAACAGGCAATGCCTTTGTTTTAGACCGACGTAATGGTCAGCCAATTGTACCAATTACCGAGAAACCTGTTCCACAAACTGTGAAATGGGGCCCACAAACCAAAGGTGAGTTCTACTCAAAAACTCAACCATTCTCTGACTTTGATTTAGCGCCGAAAGATAAATTGACGGATAAAGACATGTGGGGTGCCACTATGTTTGATCAGTTGATGTGTCGTGTGAAATTTAAACGTCTGAATTACGATGGCATCTATACGCCACCTTCTGAAAATGGAACCTTGGTATTCCCTGGAAACTTAGGTGTGTTTGAATGGGGCGGTATGTCAGTGAATGCTGATCGTCAGGTCGCAGTCATGAACCCGATTGGCTTGCCATTCGTGAGTCGATTAATTCCAGCCGATCCAAATCGTCAACCTGTGGCGCGTGGTGCTGGTACTGAGCAGGGCATGCAACCGATGTATGGTACGCCATATGGTGTTGATATCAGCCCGTTCCTATCTCCATTGGGTTTACCATGTAAACAACCAGGTTGGGGCTTTGTTGCAGGTGTGGACTTGAAAACTCATGAAGTGGTATGGAAAAAACGTATCGGTACCATTCGTGACAGCTTGCCAACATTATTCCAGTTACCACCAGTGAAAATTGGTGTACCAGGTTTAGGCGGTTCGATTTCGACTGCGGGTAATGTGATGTTCGTTGGTGCAACCCAAGATAATTATATCCGTGCATTCAATGTTTCAAATGGTGATAAGTTGTGGGAAGCACGTTTACCTGCGGGTGGACAAGCAACACCAATGACGTATGAAGCCAATGGTAAACAATATGTGGTGATTATGGCCGGTGGACATGGTTCATTCGGCACTAAAATGGGTGATTATTTGGTCGCTTATGCATTGCCTTAAATCCCTCCCAACCTCCCTTTATGAAAGGGAGGAGTCCCCTAATTTAATCCTTGCGCCACTATAATCGTGGCTCAGGGTGAGGGGAGATTAAAAGTCCAGATTTATCTGGACTTTTTCTTTTTGTGGCAATTAGATAGGCTTATCAATAAAACCGTTATTAAATATGCAAAAAAAGCATTTTGTTGATGAATAAAAGCTCGCTATGCTAGTCGCCTTTATAATGAATGACTAGCCATACGCCATGTATTTATATACGGATTTCGATCAACAACTGATTAACCAACGTGTTGCTCAGTTTCGCGATCAAACAGAACGCTATTTAGCTGGAAAATTAACAGAAGACGAATATCGTCCATTACGTTTGCAAAATGGTCTGTACGTGCAACGTTATGCACCTATGCTCCGTATCGCTGTGCCGTATGGCTTGATGAATACTAAACAACTCAGAAAAATTGCTGAAATTGCGACAGAGTACGATCGCGGTTATGCGCATGTTTCAACTCGTCAAAATATTCAGTTGAACTGGCCTGCATTGGAAAATGTACCTGACATTCTAGCTGAGCTAGCAACGGTACAAATGCACGCCGTACAAACTTCAGGTAACTGTATCCGTAATACCACCACTGACCAGTTTGCAGGGGTGGTTGCAGGTGAGATTGCTGACCCACGCCCAACCTGTGAGCTGATTCGCCAGTGGAGTACGTTTCACCCTGAATTTGCTTTCTTGCCACGTAAGTTCAAAATTGCAGTATCTGCTTTAGAAGAAAAAGACCGTGCTGCAACAGCATTCCACGACATCGGTGTTTATCTGGTTCGTAATGATGCAGGTGAGATGGGCTATAAAATCATGGTCGGTGGTGGTCTGGGCCGTACCCCGATTATTGGTAGTGTGATCCGTGAGTTTTTACCACGCGAAGATTTAATTGCTTATTTAGAAGCGACCCTACGTGTCTATAACTTACATGGTCGTCGTGATAATAAATACAAAGCGCGTATCAAAATTTTGGTGAAAGCTTTGACACCAGAAGTGTTTGCACAAAAAGTGGAAGCTGAATTTGAGCACACGCGTGAAGCATTGAAGATTCAACCTGAAATCTTGAAAAAATTGGATGAAGAATTTACACCATTTGATTATCAAGATTTAGAAGATCAAGACTTCACAGACTTATTCGCTGCACATCCGAAATTCAAACAGTGGTTTAACGTTAATACCAATGCACATAAAGTGAAAGGTTATCGCATCGTGACGATTTCTTTGAAACGTGCGGGTATTGCACCGGGTGATGTCACGAGTGAAGAAATGAACTTAATTGCGGATTTGGCCGATAAATATACTTTCGGTGAGTTCCGTACCACGCACGAACAGAACATTTCATTGGTCGATGTGCCGCAGAAAGATTTATTCGAATTGTGGCAAACGCTTGAACACAGCGACATGGCTCGTGCACATATCGGCTTTATTACTGATATTATCTGCTGCCCGGGTGGTGATTTCTGTTCATTGGCCAATGCTAAATCGATTCCAATTTCAGAAGCAATCAGCCGTCGTTTTGATGATCTTGACACCATTTACAACCTTGGTGAACTTGATTTGAATATTTCGGGTTGTATGAATGCGTGTGGTCATCACCATGTCGGTAACATCGGTATTTTGGGTGTTGATAAGAAAGGTGCGGAATTCTATCAAATCACTTTAGGTGGTCATGCAGATCATGATGCATCTCTCGGTGATATCTTAGGTCCTTCTTTTGCAGCCGAAGTCGTGCCAGATGTGATTGATGAAATCTTGAATACTTACCTTGACTTACGTACCGAAGGTGAGCGTTTTATTGATACCTATCGCCGTGTTGGTATTCAACCATTTAAGGAGCGTGCTTATGCTTAATACAACGCTACAAGTGCTCTTTAAAGATGGCACAATTGCAGACAATACTTATCAAGTCATTGCAGAAGATGGTGTACTTCCACAAGGTGACGTGGTTGTAACAACTGCGCAGTTGGATCAATTGGCAAATGTACAAGGTAAAAAGGCGCTTTACATTACTGTGAATGATTCACCTGAAACACATCAATTTCCATTGAATGAGCTAGATGCCATTTTTATTGAATTTGCTGGTTTTAATGATGGCCGTGGTTATTCATTCGCTGCGTTACTACGCCGCCAAGGTTATCAAGGTGAGTTACGCGCAGTCGGTGATATCTTTAAGGATGTTTTGAATTATTTAAAGCGTTCTGGTTTTGATACCTTTGTCGTCAAAGAAGGTAAGGATATTCATGAAGCTGCTGCGGGGCTTCAAGATTTTACCAATCCCTATCAAGCATCGACTGCAGTGCCACAAGCAAGTTATCAAACTGGCGCATAAGCCGATTGAAAGAAAAAAGCTGAACCTTGGTTCAGCTTTTTTTTGCTTTAATTGCTAAGTTCACAATGATTATTCATCTAACTGACAATTGATCATCCATTTAATCCCAAACTGATCAGTGAATGCGCCATAGAGCGCACCCCAGAAGGTTTTTTCTAAGGGCATCTCAATTTGGCCGTTTGCAGACAAGGCATTGAATAATCGTTGCGCTTCGTCTTGTTCATCAGGATCAAGATTAATTGAAATATAGTGGTTGTTACCTTGGGTAAATACGCTATTTTGAGCGCAGAATTGATCATTAACATCTGAAGCCATCAATACGGTAAATTCATTGATGGGTAGGGAAACATGTAAAACCAAGTTCTTATCCGCTTCTGAAAGACTGACGCCTTCAGTAGGTGGCATATCGCCATAACGGCTGAGCATGGCAAATTCACCACCAAACACAGATTTATAAAAATTGAATGCTTGTTCTGTTTGTCCTTTAAAATTTAGATAATGATTGAGTTGCATATGGGACTCCTTGTTGTTTTTTTATACACAGCATAACTTATCGATATTTTGACTATAGGTGCATTATTTTTTGTAATCCTAAAAATAAAAAATCCTGCATCAAGCAGGATTCTTTTGAACAGATTGAAAAATATTTAGATCAATTCAATCGCAACAGCTGTCGCTTCACCACCACCGATACACAAGGCTGCAACACCTTTCTTACCACCAGTGCGTTTAAGCGCGTGAATCAATGTCAGGATGATACGAGAACCAGTAGAACCAACAGGGTGACCTAGAGCACAAGCACCACCATTAATATTGACTTTTTCAGCATCTAATTTGAAATCATCGATTGGGCACATGGTTACCATGGCAAATGCTTCATTGATTTCCCATAGATCTACTTCTTGCGCATCCCAGCCTGCCTTTTTCAATACTTTTTCGATTGCACCAACAGGGGCAATGGTAAATTCAGAAGGATGTTGAGAGTTAGAAGCAGTTGCCAGAATTTTTGCCAAAGGTTGTAAACCACGTTGTGCCGCAACTTCACTTGAGGTTAATACCAATGCTGATGCACCATCAGAAATTGAACTTGCGTTCGCAGCAGTAATCGTACCATCTTTTGCAAATGCTGGTTTTAATGATGGGATTTTATCGATTTTTGCACTTAATGGTTGTTCGTCTTGATCAACAACCACATCACCTTTACGGGTAGAAACTGTTACCGGAACGATTTCATCTTTGAAGTAACCTTCAGTAATCGCCTTTTGTGCACGCTGCAATGAACGGATGGCAAAGTCATCCATCTGTTCACGGGTATAGCTACGTTTATTTGCCATATCTTGGGCAAATGAACCCATTAAACGACCAGTTTCAGCATCTTCCAAGCCATCAAGGAACATATGATCCTTAATTTCACCATGACCCATACGGTAGCCAGCGCGTGCTTTCGGTAATACATATGGTGCATTGGTCATTGATTCCATACCACCTGCAACCACGATCTCTGCACTCCCGGCTTTAATCATATCTGCTGCTTGCATCACTGCTTTCATGCCAGAACCACACAGTTTGTTAATGGTCACTGCACCGGTAGAGTCTGGTAAGCCCGCTTTACGCATTGCTTGGCGCGCAGGGCCTTGTTTTAAGCCTGCAGGTAAAACACAACCCATGATTACTTCTTCTACATCAGTTGGTTGCAGGCCAGAACGGGCAATTGCTTCTTTAATGGTAACAGCACCTAATTCTGGCGCTGTAACACCAGATAATGCACCTTGGAAGCCGCCCATTGCTGTACGAGCGCCATTAACGATTACGATATCAGTCATGATGTGTCTCCACACTTATAATTTATAAAAATGTTCCAAACTTAAGCAGTATAGTAAAAAAAGGATCGGAATAAAGTGTTTTACCCATTTTAGGCTAGACTGAAGAGTTTTTAGCAACTTGATAACTTTTCAAAGCGAATATTGCCCATCCGACTTAAAACAATCTTCGTATGGTGCTGAGGGGATTCAGAGCAGTAGACAAAGCTGCCATTGGAGGCAAAGGGAAGGCCGTTCTCAGCTTGAAAAACAAGAGCGTTGGGGCTTCGTCCAAAAGACCTAAAGTAGAGGTAACCATATTTATGGTTCAAAGGGACGCTAAAGAGGAGAGTCTCATTCTGATCACGTTGGTTGTTTCGATTAATATCAATAAATCCGATAAAACCTTTATTCCAATTTGTGTCACAGTTCTCAAAATTTGAACTTGGGCACAGCATCACATTTTTATGATGAAGTTGTGCATCCGTTTTTGCTTTTTGTATATGAATTGTGAGGATTCTTTTAAGGTAGTTTACTTCAGCAGAGATCATCATTTCACGAAAATGGGGGATTGCAACAGTAATCAAAATTGTCAGAATTCCAAGGGTGATGACTAATTCAATCAAAGTAAAGCCAAATGGTTTAAACATATTCTACCTATCTATTTTTATTAATTTTTTTATTAACAGTGTGTTAAATGAAAACTTAATTTTGCTAGTGAGTATTTCTAAAAAAAAAATTAAGATATACTAAAGCACAAGTTTCTGAACAATAATTCAATCAGATACCCGATGGGAATTGAAAATTTACTGAACTACAACGGAAATTGTAAGAAATTTTGTCAATAATTTATGAGGTTAAAGTTATCAAGCACTTGGAAAATTCATCAAGTGTTTGTATGATTCAAAGTGAAGTGAATAGCTGAAAAAATAATACTGTAGAACACCTGTGTTCTCAGGACGAAAAATCATAGGCTGAGCTTACACAAAACAATTGTTATCTCTGGAGGATATCCATGAAATTGAGTCGTATTGCACTTGCTATGCTTGTTGCTGCTCCTTTAGCTGCTGCGAATGCGGGCATAACTGTAACTCCATTATTGGTTGGTTATAGCTGGCAAGACAGTAAGCATAATAATGACAACCTAACAACTCATGCTGAGTTGCAGGATGATTTATTTGTTGGTGCTGCATTAGGCGTTGAATTAACACCTTGGTTAGGTTTTGAAGTTGAATATAACCAAGTGAAAGGTGATCTTGACGGTACTGGCGTAGCTAATGCTGAATATAAACAACAGACAGTTGCTGGTAATTTCTATGCAACTTCTGACCTAATCACTAAAAACTATGACAGCAAAATTAAGCCGTACGTATTATTAGGTGCTGGTCAAACTAAAACTGATTTTGATGGTATCTATGCAGTTAAGAAAGATACTATTGGTAATGCTGGTTTAGGTGCTTTCTGGCGTTTAAACGATGCTTTATCACTTCGTACAGAAGCTCGTGGTACTTACGACTTTGATGAGAAGTATTGGAGATATACAGCACTTGCTGGCTTAAACGTAGTTCTTGGTGGTCACTTGAAACCTGCAGCTGCAGTAGTAGAAGTTACTCCAGTTGCTCCAACTCCAGTTGCTCCACAACCACAAGAGTTGACTGAAGATCTTAACATGGAACTTCGCGTATTCTTCGATACGAACAAGTCTGACATCAAGCCGCAATACAAGTCTGAAATTGCTAAAGTTGCAGAGAAGTTAGCTGAATACCCGAATGCGACTGCTCGTATTGAAGGTCACACAGATAACACTGGTCCACGTAAGTTGAACGAACGTTTATCTTTAGCGCGTGCTAACTCTGTTAAGTCTGCACTTGTAAATGAATACAACGTGAATGCAACTCGTTTGACAACTCAAGGTTTCGCTTGGGATCAACCGATTGCTGACAACAAAACTAAAGAAGGTCGTGCTATGAACCGTCGCGTATTCGCTGCGATCACTGGTAGCCGTACTGTTCTTGTACAACCTGGTCAATAAGCTCAATAATTTGAGTTTATGAACTAAAAAAGCGACTCGTTAGAGTCGCTTTTTTTTTATGGATATATAGGTTTTTGTAGCATTGATGTAAAACAAAAACATAAGGATTCAAAACTAGAATAATCTTGCCTTAACTTTGGATACATTGTGGGAATTATTTAGTTTTATTGAAAAGATTTTGATACCTTGTTAAAATTTTGATTAAAAAGTGATAAGCTCTCACAGCTTTATTAGATGTTGTTAAAATAGAATTTTCTAGATTTTTGGGAGAGAAATAAGTGGTTTTTTCAGTGGCTGCTAACTAAATGTTGTCAAATACTTGGAAAATTGATCAGGTATTTGTATGATTCAACATAAAGTGAATGACTGAAAAAGATACAATAAGATTATTTCTCAGTATTCAAAAACTATTAGAGTTTAGAGAACAAACAATTTTTTGTTTTTTGGAGGATATTCCATGAAAATGAGTCGTATTGCACTTGCTATGCTTGTTGCTGCACCTTTAGCTGCTGCGAATGCGGGTGTAACAGTCACTCCATTAATGCTTGGTTATCACTGGTATCCTGAGAATGCTCAGGACAAGATGCGTGATACTTTGCAAGATCGTGATCCGCAGGGTCGTGGTGATGCTGGAAGCTTAAAAAATGGCGTTGCGTTACAAAGTGATTTACTTGTTGGTGCTGCAATTGGTGTTGAGTTAACTCCTTGGTTACAAGCAGAGATTGAATATCAACAAACGAAAGCTGACGCAGCTCGTAATGAGAAAACTAACTTTAATGGTCAGCCGTGGGATGCTAAGCAACAAACTTTAAGTTTGAATGCAATTGCTACTGCTGATGTGTTTACTGGTAATTATGACAGTAAAATCAAGCCGTATGCTTTATTAGGTGTTGGTCATTCTAAAATTACAGTAGATAACCCAGGTTGGGATCGTCGTTCATATGACACAATCAGCAACTTAGGTGGTGGTGTATTATGGCAAGTAAACGATGCTTTAACACTTCGTACAGAAGGTCGTGCAGTTTATAACTACGACAATAAGTGGTGGGAAGGTCAAGCCTTGGCAGCACTTCAAGTTGTTGTTGGTGGTCACTTGAAACCTGCTGCTGCTCCAGTGGTAGAAGTTGCTCCAGTTGAACCAACTCCAGTTGCTCCACAACCACAAGAGTTAACTGAAGATCTTAACATGGAACTTCGTGTCTTCTTTGATACGAACAAATCTGTTATCAAACCACAATACAAAACTGAAATCGCTAAAGTTGCTGAGAAGTTAGCTGAGTTCCCGAATGCGACTGCTCGTATTGAAGGTCACACAGATAACACTGGTCCACGTAAGTTGAACGAACGTTTATCTTTAGCACGTGCTAACTCTGTTAAGTCAGCACTTGTAAATGAATACAACGTGAATGCAACTCGTTTGACAACTCAAGGTTTCGCTTGGGATCAACCGATTGCTGACAACAAAACTAAAGAAGGTCGTGCTATGAACCGTCGCGTATTCGCTGCGATTTCTGGTAGCCGTACTGTTTTAGTACAACCAGGTCAACAAGCTCAGTAATTTGAGTTTATGAACTGAAAAAAAGCGACTCGTCAGAGTCGCTTTTTTTATATGAGGGATTTAAGTAATAAAACATTGGGATTCTCCTTTTTGTTTAATGGGTTTAAGGTATTTCAATCACTATCAATTATTTACCATATCTCTTTTTTTAACTGCTGCTTAGTATTTTGTCTTTCACGACGATGTTGTGCTCGAGGCTTCTCGGTTTCATGAACTCCACCTTTGTGTAATAAAGGTGAAAGCGCTACAGGATTACGGACCTTAATTTTTGGCATTTCTTTGAGTTTCATTTGATTATCCTTTGATACATAAAATTTGTTTAAGGGTATGCACAATTTCAATCAAGTCAGATTGGTTGGCCATGACTTGATCAATATCTTTATAAGCAGCAGGAATTTCATCAATCACCGCACTGTCTTTGCGACATTCGATGCCTTGAGTCTGCTGAATCAAGTCATCTTGGCTAAACAGCAGCTTGGCTTTGCTGCGGCTCATTTTTCGTCCTGCACCATGTGAACATGAACAGAAGGACTCAGGATTCGCTTTACCTTTAACGATATAAGAACGAGCTCCCATTGAACCTGGAATGATGCCTAATTCATCTTGGCCCGCTCGAATTGCCCCCTTACGTGTGATTAAGAGATCCTCACCAAAATGAGTTTCTTGACTGACGTAATTATGGTGGCAATTAATCGCTTCTTTGGTCATTTGAAAAGGGGGGAGTAATGGTCGAATTGCCTCTAAAATCAGACGCATCATTTCACGTCGATTTTCAAACGCATATTCTTGTGCCCACTCAACGGCTTCCACATAATCATTAAAGCTATTTGAACCTTCCGCAAAATAACTCAAATCTTTATCTGGTACATGTCCAAATCGATGCTGAGCTTCTTTCTTTGCCAGTTCGATGAAGTAGGTTCCAATCACATTGCCTAAGCCACGGCTGCCTGAATGTAGAATCACCCAGACATCCTGATTTTCATCAAGGCAGAGTTCGATAAAGTGATTACCACCACCTAAAGTTCCCAGTTGTTTCTGCCAAGTGGCATCAAACTTTCTTAACATTCGAACTAAGCCGGGATGTTTTTTAATGATGGGTTGTAAGCGTTTTTCAAGTGGGATGATACTTGAAGCTTTTGCTTTCACTTGTTTATGTAGTTCAAAGCCTACAGGGACTTTGCGTTCGATTGCATGACGTAGCGGTGCAAGGTTGTCTGGAAGCTGTGAAGCTTTTAGATTGAGCCTTATTGCGTTCATTCCACAACCAATATCAACACCTACAGCGGCAGGAATGATGGCGTGTTTGGTTGGAATGACGCTGCCTACGGTGGCGCCTTTACCCACATGTACATCAGGCATCACGGCAATATGTGAATAAACAAATTGCAGTTGTGCCATCTTTTTGAGTTGTTCAATGCTTTCGCTATCAATATCGGTCGTGAAAATTTTCACTGGAACGCCATATTGTGCATCGGCATTGAGTATTTTTTGTATGCCCATTTTCTTGTCTCGGGATATTTTAATTTTTCGTCCGAATAGGCATAAAAAAACCTAGCGAATGCTAGGTTAAATAGAGCATTCGGACAAGTGATCAATCGATTTGTACACTTGTCCGTGAGTCGACAGTGCCAAACCTTATTGTGTGGTTCCTTGTGGTAATGGCATGTTGTCGTCCTCCTATCATGTGGTGCCGTTGAAAATATGAGCGAGATTTTACTCATATTTTCAATTGGGTCAAGTAAAAAAGCGGTTTTTTTATTCGCCTTCTTTCACATTCATATCTTTATATGCAATCAGTTTGGTCTTGTGTTTCCACTTATAACCCAGCCAAATCGCCAAGAATAATGGAATACTAATATAGGTTGAAATTAAACCTAACCAGTCGATTTTTCCGCCAAGTAAAGCTTGGTAGTTTTGACCTAAGATGATGATTGAACAAAGAATAAATGCAAACCAAGGCGCAAATGGGAAGAATTTGGCACGGTAAGCCAGATCTTCAACTTTATAACCCTGAGCAATATAACCTTTACGGAAACGGTAGTGTGAAATCGCAATACCTAGCCAGACAATGAAACCACACATCCCTGACATGTTGAGTAACCAGTTAAAAACCTGTTTCTCGCCAATAAAGGTGGTCAGGAAGCACAGTGCAGCAACCGCAGTGGTCGCATAGAGTGCATTCATTGGTACGCCACGGCCATCTAGTCTTGAGAACCACTTAGGTGCACGACCTTGTTTTGCCATATCAAATAACATACGGGTAGAAGAATACATGCCCGAGTTACCAGCAGATAAGATCGCACTCAGAATAACCGCATTCATCAAACTTGCTGCAAAGGCAAAGCCTGCTTTTTCATACAATAAGGTGAATGGGGAGAGGGCAATATCTTCACTTTGCGCTGCTTTTAATAGCAGTGGATCATCATAACTGACCAATGTACCGATGATGAAAATACAAAGGATATAGAACAGTAAAATACGCCAGAAGATTTGTTTAATTGCCAATGGAATAGTCTTTTTAGGATCTTTCGATTCACCTGCGGCAACGCCAACCATTTCAGTTCCCTGAAAGGAGAATCCAGCGATCATGGCTACACCGATTAAGGCTTGCAAACCACCGACAAAAGGTGCTTCTTTATAAGTCCAGTGCTGAAATACCGATACATTGGGTGTCATCATGATTTTAAAAATCATCCAGATACCAATAATGATAAACACGATAATCGCAATCACTTTGATCAAAGAGAATAAGAATTCACTTTCACCAAACCCTTTGACTGTTAAGGCGTTAATTCCAAAAATGATGGCAAGGAAAATGGCACTCCAGTAGAAACCTGGAATATCAGGGAACCAAAACTTCATGATGAACTGAACTGCAACCAGTTCAAAGGCAACCGTAATCGCCCAGTTATACCAATAGTTCCAACCTAAGGCGAAACCAAAGCCATCTTCGACATAGCGGCTACCATAGGTAAAGAATGCACCAGACGTTGGATTGTGCGTGGCTAACTCACCTAAGCTGGTCATCAAGAAATAAATCATGATACCGATGAGGGCATAGGCCAATAACGCACCACCTGGACCTGCAGTGGCAATGGTTGAACCTGAAGCAAGGAATAAGCCTGTGCCGATCGATCCACCAATGGCAATCATGTTCAGGTGTCGAGCCCCGAGCTTCCGCTGAAGGTGTTGAGGAGCAGATGTATCGCTCATAAAAATTCCTTAAAATGTTTATTTTGCACAGGCATATAACACCTTGAATCCTTGTTGATCGGCTTTCACCAGACATTCACCAAAGCTTTGTTCAATGAGAGGAGGGTAGTTTAGAAAACGATTTGCTACGATCCATAATTCACCTGAATTTTTCAGATGTCTTTTCGCACGTTGGCAAAGTTCCTCACTCGCATCGTAATTGGTATGAATTCCCTGATGAAAAGGCGGATTGCTGACGATCGCATCTAAATCGTTCGGTGCATCTACAAAACCGGTGACAGCTTGCAGATTTAACTGAGTTAAATTGAGACCATTTCGTTGAAAGGTCAGTTCAGTAGACCGTAATGCAAATGCATCAACATCAAGTGCAAAAATTTGCCGATTCGAATCTAGTTTGGCCAAATAGGCACTAATAATTCCAGCGCCACAACCAAAGTCGGCAATCTTACCTGATTTTACTTGACTAAGGTAAGGGACTAATACGGCTGTTCCGACATCTAAATGATCTTGACTAAATACACCAGGCAAGGCACAGATATTTAACTGTTCTTGATCTATTTGAACTGTATAAGTTTTTAACCAGTGTTCAAGTGGTTTTAACTGCTCTGTTCTTTCGATCTTCATTTGCCAAAGTTGGCAGTGACGTGCACTGTCAAGTTTTAGTGTTTTGCCATATTGCAATAATTGTTTTGCTGCCCGCTCAACGCCCCCTTTTTTTTCACCAACCAGAAAAATATTTTGATCAAGTTTTAAATGGCTAACCACAACGTGCAGAATATAATTCAGGAGTTCTTTAGACTTTGGAACGAAAATAACAACCTGATCAAACTGTGCTTGTGGGAATTCCACGGAAAAATGAGAGCGAATTCCAGAGCTGATAAAACCTTGATGATCAGCATAATTCCAAGTCCATACTGAGGCTTGGACTTTATTGGGTAAATTTTTGGCGAGTTGATCATTTGGGGCATTAATTAGTAAAACTTGCCCGCTTAAATAATCTTGCTGTCTGATGACAACTTCACTACGTGGATCCATTTTGATCTCTCATCAAAAACAAAGCCCAGTCGTGAAACTGGGCACTTGTCATGGTTGGATGATTATTTATGTGTTTCAGGTAAAACAATATTTAAAATTAGGGCCGCGATACCACCTGTTGCGACACCAGAACTGAAAATATTTTTAAATAGTTCAGGTAGATGCTCAAGAATCTGGGGTACTTGTGCAACACCGAGTCCGAGTGCGAGCGAAATTGCAATAATCAGCAAAGCGCGACGGTCGAGGTGAATACTGGAAAGAATATTGATACCAGAAGCCGCAACAGCCCCAAACATCACCATCACAGCGCCACCAAGCACCGCTTGCGGTACGGCTTGAATCACGGCAGCAACAGCAGGGAATAAGCCTAAAATCACCAAGAGTATGGCAATCCAAATCCCGACATAACGACTTGCCACACCAGTCAATTGAATCACACCATTGTTTTGGGCAAATACAGAACTTGGGAAGGTATTGAAGATACCAGCTAGGAAAGAGTTGGCACCGTTGACGAGTACGCCACCTTTAATCCGTTGCATCCAGATTGGGCCATCGACCGGCTGATTAGATATTTTACTGGTCGCAGTAACATCACCAATCGCTTCGAGAGAAGTAACTAAATAGATGAATGCCATTGGAATGAACAAACTCCATGAGAAGCTGAGTCCAAAATGCATCGGTGTTGGAATTTGAATTAAAGGTGCATCATTGAGTACTGAAAAGTTTAAATGGCCCATGAATCCAGCAAGAATATAGCCAATCACCAGTGCGATTAAAATTGCTGAACTTTTTACCCAAATAATTTTGATACGATTTAATAGAATAATAATGCCAAGCACGGTGCATGACATAATTAGGTTATCTGCATTGGCAAAGGTGTTGTCCTGCATTGCGGTATAACCACCGCCCATGCTAATCAAGCCTTCTTTAATCAAAGTAAGACCAATCAACAGCACCACAATACCAGTGACTAACGGCGTAATCAGCTTTTTTACCCATGGCAAAATTCGAGAAACGCCCATTTCAATAAATGAACCCGCAATCACAACACCAAAAATGGCTGCCATGACTTGCTCAACAGGTGTACCCGCAGCAACCATTGCACTCCCAATACCAATAATTGGGCCGATAAAGTTAAAACTTGTACCTTGGACAATGAGGAGTCCAGCACCAAATGGACCAACCTTTTTACACTGTAAAAAGGTTGCAATTCCTGAAATGATTAAAGACATCGAAAGGATCATGTTGGTGTCTTCGCGAGAGACGCCAAGTGCTAAACAAATCAGTAATCCAGGGGTGACAATCGGGACTAAAATCGCCAAAAGATGCTGTAGAGCGGCTAAAAATGCAACAAAAGGTTTCGGTCGATCATTGAGTCCGTAGACCAGATCAAGCTGCTGCTGAGGTTGTGAATTCGACATGGGAGTATAAAAAGCGAGAGGCATTAGTGGAATATTCTAATAGAGTTAGTTCGCTTTACCAACGATTCTATGACACTTCGTCAGAAAAAAAGTGCACTGTCAATAAACTGTCACTACTAAAGTTTAGTATTTTTCTGTATAATTTGCCCTCAAATTTAAAGCGTATCGAATTTTACATGTCAGATATTAAAACTCTCCGTAACATTGCCATTATTGCGCACGTCGATCATGGTAAGACGACTCTAGTCGACAAACTTTTACAACAATCAGGTGCTCTTGGTGATCGCGCAGGCGAGATTGAACGTGTTATGGATTCTAACGCGCTTGAGTCTGAACGTGGTATTACCATTCTTGCAAAAAACACTGCAATCAAATGGTTAGACGCACGTACAAACACCGAATACCGCATTAACATTGTGGACACCCCAGGACACGCCGACTTTGGTGGTGAAGTGGAACGTGTAATGTCGATGGTTGACTGTGTATTGCTTCTTGTAGATTCACAAGAAGGTCCAATGCCACAAACTCGTTTCGTAACGCAAAAAGCGTTCGCGCGTGGTTTGAAGCCAATCGTGATTATCAACAAAGTTGACAAGCCAAGCGCGCGTCCAGATTGGGTAATCGATCAAGTATTTGATTTGTTTGATAACCTTGGTGGTACAGACGAACAGTTAGACTTCCCAATCGTTTATGCTTCAGGCTTACGTGGTGTTGCTGGTCCTTCACCAGAAGAATTAGCGGAAGACATGACACCGTTGTTCCAAACAATTGTAGATATCGTTGAACCACCAGCAGTTGATGTTGATGGTCCATTCCAAATGCAGATTTCATCACTTGACTATAACAGTTTCGTAGGTGTAATCGGTGTTGGTCGTATCCAGCGCGGTTCAGTAAAATTAAACACTCAAGTGACTGTAATTGATAAAGAAGGTAAGACTCGTAACGGTCGTATCTTAAAAATCATGGGTTACCACGGTTTAGAGCGTGTTGATGTAGAATCTGCATCAGCTGGTGACATTATCTGTATTACAGGTATTGATGCATTAAACATTTCTGACACGATTTGTGATCCGAAAAATGTAGAAGCTTTACCGCCATTGTCTGTAGATGAACCAACAGTTTCGATGACGTTCCAAGTAAACAACTCACCATTTGCTGGTAAAGAAGGTAAGTTTGTAACTTCACGTAACATTCGTGAACGTCTTGATCGCGAATTGATTCATAACGTAGCATTACGTGTTGAAGATACTGATAGTCCAGACCGTTTCAAAGTTTCTGGTCGTGGTGAACTTCACCTTTCAGTATTGATCGAAAACATGCGTCGTGAAGGCTTCGAAATGGGCGTATCACGTCCACAAGTAATCATGAAAGAAATCGATGGCGAAAAACAAGAGCCATTCGAAAACGTAACTTTTGACGTTGAAGAACAACACCAAGGTTCTGTAATGGAACAAATGGGCTTCCGTAAAGGTGAGATGACCAATATGGAAGTTGACGGTAAAGGCCGTATCCGTATTGAAGCAACTGTACCTTCACGTGGTTTGATTGGTTTCCGTTCAGAATTCTTAACCATGACTTCTGGTACAGGGATCATGACATCAAGCTTCTCGCATTACGGTCCAGCAAAAGCAGGTACTGTTGCGAAGCGTCAAAACGGTGTGTTGATCTCTATGGTTCAAGGGACTTGCTTGGGCTATGCACTCTTCACACTTCAAGACCGTGGTCGTCTGTTCGCTAAACCACAGTTAGAAGTATATGAAGGTATGATCATCGGTATTAACTCTCGTTCTGATGACATGGTTGTTAACCCAACTAAAGCGAAGCAGTTAACTAACGTTCGTGCATCAGGTACTGATGAAGCTTTGACTTTAACACCTGCAATGGAATACACGCTTGAACAAGCGCTTGAATTCATTGAAGATGATGAATTAGTTGAAGTAACTCCAAAATCGATTCGTATTCGTAAGCGTTACTTAACTGAAAACGAACGTAAGCGTAACCGCGATAAATAATTTTTCTTCACTGAAAAATGACAAAACCGCTAAATTTATTTAGCGGTTTTTTATTGCATAAACCTAAGGGGAGGGACATGCTTAAACACATATTTTTATTAAAATAAAAAGTGTTGTTAAAGTGTGAAATAACTTTCTTTTTTTGATAAAAATATTAAATTATCAACATTATGTGGATAACTGCGCCTGTGTAATAAACAATGCAAAAACAGGCTGCGATCAAGTTCAACTCTGGAGAGTTATAGATGAGTATTATTAAAGAATTTAAAGAATTTGCCATCAAAGGCAATATGATGGATTTAGCGATTGGTGTCATCATTGGTGGTGCTTTCGGTAAAATCATTGATTCATTAGTGAAAGATATTGTGATGCCAGTGATTTCATGGATCTTGGGTGGTGATGTGGATTACACCAATTGGTTCCTTATCCTCGGCGACAACCCGAACAATGTGACAACCCTGAAAGCAGCACAGGATGCAGGACTGAATGTATTTGCTTATGGTAGCTTCTTAACTATTCTGATTAACTTCTTGTTATTGGCATGGGTTGTATTCTTGTTGGTGAAAGTGATGAACCGTATCCGCAAACAAGAAGAGGCTGCGCCTGAGCCTGAAGCAACACCTGAAGATGTTCAATTGTTACGTGAAATTCGTGATGAGTTGAAAAAACAAGGTTAATTTGTCTTGAATAAAAAAACGGCATTTGAAATGCCGTTTTTTTATTGCCTATTAAAATAGATTGGCACTGGATAATGCGGTGAAAATCATCATTTCACATAGAAAAATTGCTGCTTTCATTTTAAGATGCTGTGCATATGATCGGGGGATTAACCAACATGAACCAATTATTTGTTTACGGCACGCTGTGCCCAAATCGAGAAAATGCCCATATTTTGGGTGGAATAGGCGGTGACTGGCAGCAGGCTTCGGTGCATGGCACCATTCATATTTTGGATTGGGGGCCAGATCAAGGTTTACCTGCAATGGTTTTGAATGAGGCTGATCCGTTGGTTGAAGGTTATTTGTTTAGCACAGAAAAATTAGAACAGAATTGGCAAATGTTGGATGATTTTGAAGGGATACAATATCAACGTGTAAAGGTTCAGGTTCAGTTGTCTGATGGCAGCACAAGATTGGCATGGACTTATGTGATGAAGCCTCAGGATTAAAAGGTTTATTCTTGGAACAGGCTGTTGAGCTTAAATTAGAATTTAAGCTCAACCCCAGCGATTATCTCAAACCATCCATACGGAATTTGACTTCGACCAGATGGAAGCCAAACTGGCTTTTAATCGGACCATGTAAAATACGCTCTGCTGCGCTAAAGACCAGTTTATCGATCACAGGGACCAACTGACCTTTTTTCACTTCACCGAGTTCACCACCACGTTTTGCTGAATTACAGGTTGAATATTGCTTGGCAACCTTGCTGAAATCCGCACCCGACTGAATCCGTTTTTTTAGCTGCTCAGCCAAGTCTTTGTCTTTAACTAGAATATGTCGAACAATCGCAGTTTGCATGATGTGTTCTCCTTCGTACATTTCATAAGCTTACGCTTTTTTTAACTTCAGTGGCTGGCATTGCGGACAGAATACACTGGCACGCTGACCTAATTTCATATTTTCCAATGTGGTTTCACAATTCACGCACATTTCACCTGCACGCCCATAGGCCAAAAGCGTCTGCTGAAAATAACCATTTTCACCCATCGCATTGCTATAGTCACGTAAGGTTGAGCCACCTAAGTCAATCGCCTGTTTTAAGATACGTTTAACTTCAATGACCAATTTTTCCACTTGCGCTTTGCTCAGCGTCGAAGCAGGTTGTGCTGGATGAACCCCGATGTTGAATAAACTTTCAGTCGCATAAATATTGCCGACACCAACCACCACATGGTTATCCATCAAAGCAATTTTAATGCCGACATTCTTTTTACTCAGTTTTTCATGAAGGTAACCCGCATTAAAATCTTCGCTTAATGGTTCAGGACCAAGCGTGTCGATCAATTTACTTTGATTCTGTTGGTCTAACCATAAAATACAGCCAAAGCGACGTGGATCATGGTAGCGGAGTTGCAGATCTTCAAAATCAATCACCAGATGATCATGCTTTCTGAGTGCTTCATTAGGTTCACATAGGCGAAAGCTACCAGACATGCCCAGATGCCAGAGCATATGGTCTTGTTCAAATTCAGCTAAAATATATTTCGAGCGGCGTTTAAGTTGAGTCAAACGTTGTCCAACTAGCTTATTGAGATCGTTCGGAATGGGCCAACGTAAACTTGCATTCAAGACGTTGACTGCTTGAACACGTTGTTGTAACAGCGGCAGCAGGCTGGTTTTGGTGGTTTCAACTTCAGGAAGTTCGGGCATAGAAAGCTCAAGTTGTTTCAACAACAATACAATGAGGGCAAATGTTTCACTTACAATTATGACGGTATTTAATTTTATTTACCAATGCCGATCAGTAACCAGATTATTGATGATTTTGGCTAAAGTTAATGATGTAAGACAAATATAAAATAATCAGATGCTTACTTTTAAAAATCATCCTTTCGAAATTTTGAGAAATAAGGAATCTTCATGCCTTCACTGAAAATTAACCTTTTATACGGTTGCATCGCAATGTGTATGGGGGCGGGTAGTAGCGTTGTCTGGGCAGCTGAATCAGATGCGGATCAAGCGGTACAGCTTCCAACGATCAAAGTTGAAGCAACACGTACAGATACCACTTATATGCAAACGCCTGCATCAATTTTTAGGGTCGATATGCCTAAAAATGATCAATCAGCACAGGTCAATTTAACCGAAGTGGTGAAAGGCCTTCCAAGTGTTCAATTACGCAATCGCGAAAATTACGCGCAAGATTTGCAGCTCTCGATGCGTGGTTTTGGTGCGCGTTCTACCTTTGGTGTGCGCGGAATCCGTTTATATACTGATGGTATTCCTGCAACGATGCCAGATGGTCAAGGGCAAACCTCAAATATTGATTTGGGTAGCTTGAGCCATCTTGAAGTTTTAACGGGGCCATTTTCATCACTATATGGCAACTCATCAGGTGGGGCGATCTTGGCGACGACCAAAGAAGGTCAGGGGAAAGATTCGATTGAGATGAGTTATGCGGGTGGCAGTCATAACAAGAATCGTGCAGGTCTGGTACTACAGGGCGGTGCAAAAAATCAAAATGAACCGAGCTATATCATCAGTTCTTCGTATTTTGATACCGATGGCTATCGAGACCACAGTAGTGCAGAAAAAGTCTTAAATAATGCGAAATTGACGTGGAACTTGGATGATGGTAGTAAAATTAATTGGATCACCAACTATGTCAAGATTCATGCTGATGATCCTCAAGGCCTAAATCGAACCCAATGGCAGCAAAATCCGCGTCAGGTGAATGATGCGAATAATGAATATAACGTTCGTAAAGACATTGAGCAAACGCAAACGGGTATGACTTGGTCTAAACCGATTAATGATCAACATGAGTTGTATGCCATGGCATATTTTGGCAATCGTCAGGTGACTCAATATCAATCGATACCAAGATGTAGTTTTAAAAAAGACACTCGAGAATGTATCCCTAACACTACACAACTAAATAAGAATCACGCTGGTGGTGTGATTGATTTTGAACGCAATTATTATGGTGCTGATTTCCGCTGGACAGGTAAAGAACTATTGCCGAATACAAGCTTCAGTGCAGGGCTTGCGGTTGATAGCATGGATGAAGATCGTAAAGGGTATGAGAACTTTCATCTTGTTAATGGGTCGCCGTCTTATGGGATAAAAGGCACATTGCGTCGCGATGAAGACAATACCTTGTGGAATGTTGATCCCTATTTACAAGCCTCTTGGCAGTTTTTACCGACTTGGCGTTTAGATACTGGTGTGCGTTATAGCAATGTGCATTATAAATCTAAGGATCATTATTTAAGTAATGGCGATGATAGTGATAAAACGGATTATAACAAGGTGTTACCGTCGGCTGCCTTAAGCTGGCAAATTGTACCTGAGTTATTGGCCTATGCCAGTTATGCTAAAGGTTTTGAAACTCCAACCTTTACTGAAATGGCTTATCAAGCTGATCCTAAAAAGTCTGGGTTTAACTTTGATCTAAAACCATCGACTAGTGATAATTATGAACTTGGCTTAAAATCACAAAATCCGCTAGGTGATTTCACTTTGGCTGTTTTCCAAAGTAAAACCAAAGATGATATTGTTTCAGCAGGCACTTCAAATGGACGTGCGACCTTTCGGAATGCTGATAAAACCTTGCGCCAAGGGGTTGAGTTGGCATGGAGTAAAAAGCTCTGGAAAGATCTGGAAATCAGTAGCAGTTATGGTTATTTAGATGCCAAGTTTGATACCACAATTCCGGCTGTAGGTACGGTCAAGGCTGTTGAAAAGGGCAATGCAATTCCGGGGATTGCCAAGAACCAAGCTTTTCTTGGCTTGGCGTGGAAACCAGAGCAAGGCTTCTATGCAGGTGTTGATACTCAGTATATGGACAAGGTCTATGTGGATGATATCAATAGTGATGCAGCACCAAGTTACACCATTGCTTCAGTCTATACTGGATATGCATGGAAATATGCAGATTGGGGTATCAATGGCTTTGCGCGTGTCGACAACCTGTTTGATAAAAACTATGCGGGTTCTGTGATTGTGAATGATAGCAATAGCCGCTTCTTCGAACCTGCAGATGGGCGCAACTGGAGTGCGGGGATTAAAGTCAGCAAACAATTCTAAGTGAAAAGAGCAGCATTTATTATGCTGCTCTTTGTTTTCTACTTTTTAGTTGCTGCTTTTTTTGCTACGATTGCTTCTTCAACCTTGGCTAAAGATTCTTTCGCATTGGGGTAGTTTGCTTCAGCTAAACGAGAAAAAATATTTTTTGCCTGCTCTAAATCTTGATCGATAATGTTGCCATTAGCAAGCATGTTTCCCAAAATCATCAGAGATGGCGCATAACCTTTCTTGGACAGGTCTTTTAAGCTCTCAACAGCTTGTTGTTGCATGAATGGATTTTTATTCTTTACGCCAATGCCAAGGTCATATACTGCTTTTAAATTCTTCGCTGGATAATAGTCCTTTCGGAGTAAAGGGAGTAACCTCTGAATGGCAATTTGGTCATATTCAGGTTTTCCTTGTCTGAATAATAAATCAGCAAACTCAACAGTCGCATCATCTGAGCCTTGAGTCGAGGCTTTATCTAAATACTCTTTATATTTTTGCGGATTTTTAGCAAGACCAAGTGTACCTTTGTGATAGGCCTGAGCTAGGCTGAAGCTGGCTGGTCCATAACCTTTATTAGATGCATCTTGATAATATTGAATGGCTTTCTTTTCATCTTTTGCAGTACCTTGGCCCATTTGAGTCATATAACCAAGATTATAGACAGCTTGTTGATTACCCGTTGTGGCTAAGCGTTGCATTTCCTGAAAGGCAGCAGGGTAATCCTTTGCATCGTAGAGTTGAGTCGCTTTAGTAAATGCAGGATCAGGTTTAATCGTTGACGTTTTAGGGTCAGCTGCAAATGTTGTGTGGCTTGCAATCGTCATTAAACTTGCGATAAGCAATTTTTTCATGTTTATTTTTCCTTTCATGTTGATCTGCTTTCATCCTTTGCATAGCAGAACTCAATATGCTGTTCCCATCATAAAAGTTTGGTTAAAAATGTAAATAAGGATTTTGTATAAATCTTAGCAAATGGAACAAACGAAACTGGAACTTTATTTTTATTTAGTTGTTTAAAATTAATGTTTTATGTTGAAAAATATGAAAGAAGGCTTGAGGTTTTTTGTGGCAAAAAAGTCAACAAGCCTTCATATTTAACCTTTATTTTTGGGGACTGGCTTCTTGTAAAAGTTGCTCAATCTGTTCTGCATTTTGCGGGCTGCCTGAGAGTCGCATCCCATTTTGCAAAAATAAAGTTGGTGTTCCATCGATTTGTAATTTTTGACCTAGGGCGAGATTCTTCTGTATAGGAGTCTCACATTGTGCAGCATTTTTAGGTGCTTTACGGTGCAGCATATAATCTTCCCAAGCTTCATACGGATTTTTCGAACACCAAATTTTATTCGCAATCGTTTCTGCTTGAGGATGTAGTCTTTTAAGCGGGAACAAGAACAGATACACGGTGACATTATCAACCGAAGTCATATGTTGTTCAAGCTTTTGGCAATAAGGGCAATCAGGATCGCTAAAGACATAGAGGATACGTTCCCCATTACCTTTTACATATTTAATTGCTTGATCGAGCGGCAGCTGTTTAACATCAATTTTACCAAATTCAGCCAAGCGCTCTTCGGTTAGGTTTTTCTTGTTTTTAACATCGAGGAGGTTACCAAAAAATAGGTATTTGGCTGTTTCATCAGTATAAATAATTTTACCCGCGGCATAGACTTCATAAATACCGGGTAAAGGAGAGGGGCTGACGGATTTGACTGGAATATCGGGGTAATTCTGTTTGAAGTTTCGTTCCAGTGTTTTGCTATCAGCATGTAGGCTTTGTACGCAGAGAAGACTCAAGCTGAGTACAGATAACCATGTTTTGATCATTATTTTCATGAGAAATCGGTTGTATTGAGAATAGGTGAACAATAACCTTCATTTCGATTCTCGACAAGAACGATTGTTAAACTTTATTTATTTAAAAAAAGGCTGCATCGCCAATTGCAGCAATTCAATGAGGTCGGGATCCATATATTGATAGTCGTCAGGGATGTCGAGCACAAAGACTTTCTTATGCATAAGTTGTTTGGAAAACTGTTGTTTGATTTGTTGTTTATGTCGAGATTCCATCACAAAAATTTGTTCAGCCCAAGCAATATCTTTTAACGAGAGAGTATGTTTGGCGTGACGGCTAGTCCCTGCTGAACGGGTATGTAAGCCATACCCTTGAGCGAAAATACGTTCAGCTGTTGGGCTACGCCATTGATTTCGACTACAAATGAAAAGAGTGTTCAGTATGTTAAATCCAACAGTTGAAATGGGCTTCACGTAAATATTTTGCTTTGGAAATTCGAGGATATTCAATTCTTAATTGCTTGGCACGTGCAAGTTTATCTTCTCGTGTATACAGATATTTCCATTGTTTGGGAGGTTTCCAACAGAGAGAATTATGCCTACAGTCTCGGCCACGAAATAGAAATTTTTGTTTACGCCGCCACGCTCGATTACGTCGTTGTGCTACATCATCCATATTAAAAAACTCATGAGTTGATCGGGTTCAGCAGCCGCGATAACACATGAGTTTTCAATATAAAATCAAAGCCTGATTTTTACAAGTATTTAGCTTGGTCTTGCTACATCACCATTAAGCGTTTCTGGTAAATCTAAAACGATTACGTCGAGTTCTTCTAAAGCAGCGGGTTTGGCAATCACCAGTGCTAAATAGCCTTCTTCATACGCAATACTATTGACTACTTCAACATCTTTATTGAGTTGAGTTGCAGGGGCAGGAAGATCACCTTTGGCTTGGATTAAATGAAGCCAGTGCTTTGGTTTGGCTTTAAACCAAAGACGTGCCACGATTTCCTGACCAAGATAACAGCCTTTATCGAAATGCACACCATCACGTTGATGTAAACGTAATTCTTGAGGTTGGAACAAATGTTCTGTTGTTTGGGTAATCCAAGCCTGTCCAGACTGGATTGCCTGAACTTGCCAAGTATCGATATCTGTCGTTGTTGCAGAAAACTCGGTTTGTGTACCGACAACAGTTGGATAAACTGTTCCAACTTCTTCTAACTTCATTTTAGAAAAAGCACCAAACTTTTTAATATGCTTAGAAAACTCTTCTGCCTGATCTTGAGTGGTCACAAGTTCAAAACTTTCTGGATTTAATCTTTTAATCCATAAACCAAAATGAATACGTCCTTTTAAATCACAAATAGCAGTATAGCGACTTTCATTTTCAGGCAAGCGTTCTACATGAACCGTCACTTGACCTTGTAAAAATTTTTGTGCATCGACACCATTTAAACTAAAAGCAGTAAAACCAAGCTGACTCATAGATCAATCCTAAATCTGCGTTCTGGACACTAAAATATGGATTGTTATTTTGCGCCATTTTTCACAAAAAAGCAGCTTGAGATTCTCGATATTCGTGCTCAAATGAGCGATTGAAGGCATAGCTTTTGTACAATAAATCGCTATGATGAATCGATCCAACAGAATAATAGTGATATTGGAGAATAATAATGACAGGTACAGTTCGATTACATCGCGTATTTAATGCGCCACCTGCACGTGTGTATAACGCATTTCTTGATCCTGATGCATTGGTTAAATGGCTGCCACCGCATGGATTTACCGCGAAAGTTCATCATTTAGATCCACAACAAGGTGGAACTTATAAAATGTCATTTACCAATTTCTCAACGGGGAGCTCGCATTCCTTTGGTGGAACCTATGTTGAACTGGTACCTAATGAGCTTCTGCGTTATACCGATCGCTTTGACGATCCGAATTTACCGGGTGACATTCAAGTTACAATTCAATTGAAGCAAGTACTTGTCGGTACAGAAGTGCAGATTACACAAGAGGGAATCCCAGATGTGATTCCTGTAGAGGCATGTTATCTGGGTTGGCAAGAATCACTTTATTTATTGAGCTTATTGGTGCAAGCAGACATACCAGATCAATAAGGAAAACAGTTTAAATCTTAAATACAGAGTTTTGATGATCATTACATTGGGGGATGCTATGTCAGAACAAGCGATTGTTGAACGTCGTGAACAACTTGCGCGTATCGCCATGCGTGAAGCTTTGGAAAATCAACAAGCCGAAGATAGTGTGGAGTTGTTTATTCAACACCATCTGGAGGAAGTGGAGCCAGCATATTGGAAAAAGCATTTTGCAACGTCAGCGCCATCACCTATACAGGTGTTAGAGTTTTTGGTGCTTACTCATCAGTGGCAAGATGAGGATTTAGACAGTTATGATATGCTGGATTTTACCTTACCAGACGAAATTACCAACTATGTGATTTGTGTGAGCTTTGATTCCAAAGGGCAGGTCATAGATATTTCAATGGAAAGTTGAACGGATAAGGTGCTGGAGAGTCATGTGCAAATCGAGATCAAACGTATTTATGATCCTGTAGGACCAACCGATGGGCAGCGTGTACTGGTTGACCGTTTGTGGCCAAGAGGAATTTCTAAAGAGCGTGCGCATTTGGATATTTGGCTCAAGGAAATTGCACCTTCTACAGAATTGCGGCAGGCCTTTTGTCATAAGGCTGAGCACTGGCTCAGCTTTCAAGAAGGGTATTATCAGGAATTAAGTGATAATCCACATGTGAATGAACTTAGAGAAATGGCAAAGCAACAGCAATTGACGCTGATTTATGCAGCTAAAGATCCTGAGCTGAATCATGCTTTGGTACTTAAAAATTATTTACTTGGCAAAGCGATTCAAGCCTAAATTTTGAAAAACTGCGTCTATCCATCATAATAGTCGTTTTGAGTTTCTTTTATGTCTTTTCCACATTGCCCACAATGCCAATCAGAATATACTTACCAAGATGGCGACTTATTGATTTGTCCTGAATGTTCACATGAATGGAAGGAAGGAGAAGCATCTGCTTCAGAATTACAAGACATTATTAAAGATGCCAACGGTAATGTTTTGAATGATGGTGATAGCGTTACGGTTGTTAAAGATTTAAAAATTAAAGGTTCATCATCTGTCGTTAAGGTTGGAACGAAGGTCAAAAGTATTCGTTTGGTGCCTGATGCAAGCGATGGTCATAACATTGATTGTAAAATTGATGGTGTGGGTGCCATGAAATTAAAATCTGAATTTGTGAAGAAAGTTTAAATTCTTATTAAGGAGCATGAAAATGCTCCTTTTTTCTACCTGATATAAATTACCAAAAGTGAACAAAAAACAATCTTCTTAAACGATGAGAGCTGATCTATATTGGATGAGATAACAATCAATACTAACTCCAAAAATAGAGGTCCTTATGGCAGGATGGTTCGAAGTAAGTCAAGCGAGTGATGGGCAATATCGTTTTGTATTAAAAGCAGGAAATGGTGAGCCAATTTTAAATAGTGAATTATATAAAACCAAAGCAGCTGCGCAGAATGGAATTGCATCTGTACAAAAAAATAGTCCAGATGATGCACGTTATGAGCGATTAACGTCTAAGAATGATAAACCTTATTTTAATTTAAAAGCTGCTAACCATCAGGTGATTGGTACCAGTCAGCTGTATTCAAATGAACAATCGCGTGATAAAGGCATTGAGTCTGTTAAAAAGAATGGACCATCAGAAACCATTAAAGATTTAACTGTTTAAATCAGTAATAAAAAAGCCGTTTCAATGAAACGGCTTTTTTACAGATAGAATTGAGATTAGCGAACAAGTTTTGCTAATAATTCTTCTTTATTAAGGTTAGTCGCTTCAGTATCACGACGGCCTTTATATTCGAAAGTACCTGCATCCAAGCCTTTCTCACCGATCACGATACGGTGTGGAATACCCATCAACTCAAGGTCAGAGAATTTCACGCCCGGACGTTCGTTACGATCATCTAATAATACGTCATAGCCTTGTGCTTGTAATTCAGCATAGAGTGCTTCAGCTGCTTCAAGCGTACGTGGTGATTTATGCGCGTTCATTGGCACAATTGCAACTTCAAAAGGTGCAATTGCTTGTGGCCAAATAATACCTTTATCGTCGAAGTTTTGTTCGATCGCAGCAGCGACAACACGTGTTACACCGATGCCGTAACAACCCATGGTGACGGTAAATGGTTTGCCATCTTCACCTAAGACTTTACAGCCCAAAGCTTCAGAATACTTTGTACCGAGTTGGAAAATATGACCAACTTCAATACCACGTCTAATTTGGATGGTACCTTTACCATCTGGAGAAGGGTCGCCTTCAACCACATTACGTAAGTCAAAAACTTCTGTGAATTTCGCGTCGCGATCCCAGTTTACACCCGTTGCATGCTTGTCGACTTCATTTGCACCCGCCACAAAGTCAGACAATACCGATGCAGCACGATCCACAATCACAGTTAAGCCTTTTTCAAGCAGACCTTGTGGACCGCAGAAACCGGCTGTTAGGCCGTGTTGTTGCAATTGTTCTTCAGTTGCAAAAGCTAAAGGTGCAGCAATCAATGGATGCTTTTCAGCTTTAATATCATTGAGTTCATGGTCGCCACGGAGGAACAATGCAACAACTGGTGTATTGCCTTTGTCGTCAGTTGGACCTTGTACCAGCAATGCTTTAACAGACTGTTTGGCATCAGCATTTAAGAACTGGCAAACATCAGCAATGGTTTTTTGATTTGGTGTATCAACGAGCGTTAATACTTGAGTTGCAGCAGCACGCTCACCGACTAAACGCGCTTCTGCCATTTCAACGTTTGCGGCAAAGTCAGATTCTGTCGAGAAAGCGATGTCATCTTCACCACTTGACGCAAGTACATGGAATTCATGCGATGCAGAACCACCAATTGAACCAGTATCTGCTTGTACTGGACGGAAGTCCAAACCTAGACGGGTAAAGATACGGCTATAGGTGTCGTACATAACATCATAGGTTTCTTGTAATGATGCTTGGTCAGCATGGAAAGAATAAGCATCTTTCATGATGAATTCACGCGAGCGCATCACACCAAAACGTGGACGAATTTCGTCACGAAATTTGGTTTGAATTTGATAAAAATTCAATGGCAGTTGCTTATAGCTTTTCAGCTCGTTACGCGCCAAGTCGGTAATGACTTCTTCGTGAGTCGGGCCTAGCACGAATGGGTTGTCATGACGATCTTTAAAGCGTAATAACTCTGGGCCGTATTGTTCAAAACGACCTGATTCTTCCCAAAGCGCAGCAGGTTGTGTAACCGGCATGAATACTTCTAATGCGCCTGAACGATTCATTTCTTCACGAACAATCGCATCCACTTTCTTTAAAACGCGCGTTCCCATGGGCAACCAAGAGTATAAGCCAGAAGCGAGTTTACGAATCATCCCCGCACGTAACATGAGCTGGTGAGAAATCACTTCAGCATCATTTGGGGTTTCTCTTAACGTTGCAAATAAAAAGCGGCTTGCGCGCATGGAAACTGTCCTAAAGTTAAGTGTTATTTAAAAAGTGCTATAAAATGAGCAAAAATAATGTGCTCAGTTTTGAGCAATGGGCATTATGACATGAAACATTCAATTTCGCGCAGTATATAGCACTGGCATATGTTTAAATATTGAAATTGTTTAAAAATTAATATTGAGGGGGAGGGATTTATACAAGATTTTGAGCTTAAGTCGAGCCGAGTGCATTTAAGCGATTGATAATATCGCTATATTCTACTTCAGTCTTGTGATAGGCATTACGTAGGCTTTCAACGGTTTTTTTGACGTTTTCAATATTTTGAGCATTATTTTCTAGATTGCTTTTAAGCTGGGCAGGTAGCATTTCACCTTTGCGGTGATATTCCATTTCTTGGCGTTTGAAACCAATCTTATCCTTTTGTAATTGCTGTAACTGTTCTTGCTGATAATTCAGCTGTTTTTTGAGATTTGCTAAAATTTGATCGCGTTTTGTTGCTGCGATTTGTGGACTCCCATACGCGCGTTTGAGCCTTAAATCCTGTTCACGACGGCGTGCGAGAGACTCACGTTGGGCTGATTGCTGAACATCGGCAGCGGCATTATAAGCACGATTACGTTTGATCACTTGCATATTACGATCAAGTGCTTCATAACCATGTCGGATGTGTTCTGGTGTGACCGAGGTACTGACATTGGCAACACCATTTTTGTCATAATAACGATACCAAACAGGTTTAACCTGTTCAGTTGCTGCAAAAGTGGAACTGTTGACAAATAGCAATAGAAAAAAACAACAAATGTAACTACGAGTAATCGTTGTAAAGTGACGAATGCGGAAACCGCACTTTAACGAACCAGTCATTACATTCCCCGTAAAAAGTTAATTAAATCACTTATTTTTAAATAATAATCAGTTGTATATTAGTGCTAATTTAGACATTTAAAAATAGTTATTCAGCAAAAAAATTAGGAATTTAATCAAAAGTGTGAACTGTTTGTGATTGTTAAGCGAAACTGATAGGTTGGTTCAAAAAACTTCATTGATAATGCAAGTAAAGATATGTTAAAAATATCAACTAATCTGTATAAAACAAATTAAACCAACCATAGTTTGTATTGAGTATTGGGGCAGGACAATAAATGGACGATAAATTTCAAAATTTAAAGGTGATGGTGATTGACGATTCAAAAACGATTCGCCGTACAGCTGAGACCTTATTACAACGTGAAGGTTGTGAAGTGATCACTGCGGTTGATGGCTTTGAAGCATTGTCAAAAATTGCAGAAGCCAATCCAGATATCGTTTTCGTAGACATCATGATGCCTCGTTTAGACGGTTATCAAACCTGTGCATTAATCAAAAACTCTCTAAATTATCAAAATATTCCAGTAATTATGTTGTCAAGCAAAGACGGGTTGTTTGATCAAGCGAAAGGGCGTGTTGTGGGGTCGGATGAATATTTAACCAAGCCATTCAGTAAAGATGAATTGTTAAATGCGATTCGCAACCACGTTAGCGCATAAAATTTAAGATTGAGGAAAAAATGGCTCGTATACTTATTGTAGATGATTCACCTACTGAAACATTTCGCTTTAGAGAAATTTTGACGAAGCACGGTTATGACGTTATTGAAGCGACCAATGGCGCTGACGGGGTCACTATGGCTCAAGCAGAATTGCCTGACTTGGTATTGATGGATGTGGTGATGCCAGGGATGAATGGCTTTCAAGCAACACGCCAGATTAGTAAGGGCAAAGACACACAGCATATTCCTGTTGTAATCGTGAGTACCAAAGATCAGGCGACAGACCGTGTATGGGGTAAACGTCAAGGGGCTTGTGATTATTTAACTAAGCCGATTGATGAACAGCAGCTTATTGATGTAATTAAACAATTATTAAGTTAATTTTTTGCTCAAGATGAGCCTTCTCAATACGGGATAGGGTATGGCAGCAAATGGATTTATCGAATTGCTTCGTTTATCCAAGCGAGGCAATAAACAATACACTTCATCTCAAAATGAAGTCAGCCGTTGGTCTGGTATCGCATTTGAGATGTTAGGGCAATATTTTGTTGCGCCGTTAGGGGAAATTTCGGAGGTGATTTATCCTCCGAAATATACACCAGTACCAAATACTCAGGCGTGGGTGCGTGGTTTGGCCAATATTCGTGGACGACTACTTTCAGTTTCTGATTTAACACATTTTATTTCAGGACAACGAAGTCAGTTTTCCCCAACGCAAAAAGTGATTTGTATTAGCCATCAAGACCATTATGTGGGGTTGGTCGTCGATCAGGTTTTGGGGATTCAACACTTTAATAAAAAGAGTTTTTTCTCTCAAAATAATGAGCTGGATAATAAATTGAAAGATTATTGCCAAGGTCATTTCCATCAACATAATCAACAATGGCATGTGTTTTTATTGAGTCGGTTGCTCAGCAATCCACAATACATGAACGCATCAATAAAATTTATAAACTAATTTATACGCTACGGAACATAAACGCGTATTCAGGGGAGAAGCTGATATGGGCTTTAAACTTAAAAAAAAGAACGGCAATGGCGATAGTGCAGGGCTGAAAAAAGGTGGTGCGTTTTTAGATAATATTAAAGCGCAACTTGACCAGTTTTCACGCTTATTCGGTGAAACAGAGAAATCGAAACCGATTATCTATCGTGCTTTAATTGCTTTGGCCCTTGCAGTTATCCTCTTAATTTACTTATTCGTGAGTGTTCCGCGCTCGAACCAGTTGACCCGTAGTTTGGGTGAATTGCGTTTGTTATCGCAAACCATTTCGCGTCAAGCAACTGAAGCAACTGCATCTGGTACGCCAGAAGCGATGAAAAAACTAGTTGAATCAGAGAAGCAGTTTGCTGAAAACCTAGACACTGTTGAGAGTGTGTACGGTAAAGGCTCTGATGAGTACAAGAAGGTGAGTGGTCTTTGGGATACTGTTGCCAAGAATATTGACCTGATTGCATCGCAACAAAAAGTTATTAACCAGCTTTACGATACCAACATCTCGATCAGTGAAACCATTCCTGAAATTCAGGCGGAATATAACTTGATGGTCGACCAGATGGTTCGTGAAAACATGCCGAGTAGTCAGGTAATTATCACCAAAAACCAAGTGTTCATTGCAGAACGTATTTTACGTTCGATCAACTCGGTATTGGTTGGTACGGACAACTCAAACGTTTCAGCGAATGACTTTGGTGCCGATATTGATACCTTTGGTGTGTATTTAAATGCACAGTTAAATGGTAGCTCAGAGCTTGGTGTAGACCGCATCAGTTCAGCAGCATTGCGCGAATCTGTAGACAGCATTAAATCTGATTATGATGCCGTATTGAAATCTGCGGCAGCAACGGTATTGCAAAACGCCAACCAGATTGTTCGTGTACGTCAAGCATCTTCACAAATTTTCTCTCAGTCCGATGCACTTTTAACTTCGCTCAATGATTTATCAAATAAAGCCGAAGGCGGTTGGGATAACGTAGTTGCAGGTATTGTACTGATTGGCGCTTTGGGTTTACTTGTATTCTCAGCATTACAATTACTTGCATTACGTAGTAATACCGATAAAGAACGTGTAACGCGTCTACAAGACGAATATGACCGTAACCAAAACGCGATTTTACGTTTACTGGATGAGATCGCCGACTTAGCGGATGGTGATTTACGCTCTTACGCAACAGTATCGGAAGACTTTACGGGGGCGATTGCCGACTCGATTAACTTCGCGATTGATCAGTTACGTGACCTTGTATCTCGAATTACCGATACCTCGCAAGAAGTTGCACGTTATACCCAAGATACCCAGAGCATTACTAACCAGTTAGCCGAAGCTTCTGAACATCAGGCGCAAGAAATTGCAGGTGCATCAGCGGCGATGAACGAAATGGCATTGTCAATTGACCAAGTATCTGCCAACGCATCTGAATCTGCTGACGTAGCACAACGCTCGGTACAAATTGCAACCAATGGTGCGCAAGTGGTAAACCGTTCAATCGAAGGTATGGATCATATTCGTGAACAGATTCAAGAGACTTCAAAACGTATTAAACGTTTGGGTGAATCTTCTCAAGAGATTGGTAACATTGTCTCGTTGATTAACGATATTGCCGACCAAACCAACATCTTGGCATTAAACGCAGCGATCCAAGCATCGATGGCGGGTGAAGCAGGTCGTGGTTTCGCGGTCGTAGCAGATGAAGTACAGCGTCTTGCAGAACGTTCTGCATCAGCAACCAAGCAGATTGAAAGCTTAGTAAAAACCATTCAAACAGATACCAACGAAGCCGTAATTTCGATGGAACAAACCACGTCGGAAGTTGTACGTGGTGCGAACTTGGCAAAAGATGCGGGGATTGCACTGGATGAGATTCAGACTGTATCGGGCGACTTGGCAAAACTGATTGAAAGCATTTCGGATGCAGCAAAACTTCAGTCTGCATCTGCCAGTCATATTGCAACTACGATGAATGTCGTACAGGAAATTACTTCACAAACAACAACTGCAACGTTTGATACAGCGCGCTCAGTTTCTGAGTTGGCAAACATGGCTGAATCATTACGTGAATCGGTAACTGACTTTAAGTTACCTGAGTAAACCGAATTGGAAAGGCAGAAGGGGGTGTCTGTCTTTCCATTTTTAGAGATGTTGGATATCTCAACAAGGTGATGGCGAAATGTAACTACATCTTGTGTGATAGATAGACGTAATTTTTACCCACGTTGGTGGATAAAAACGAAAGAAGCAGCTATGAAACAAATATTAAAAACGTTAGTTGAAACGATGACGCTTCCTGAAGACAGTTATCTTGAACAAGATGCAGAGATTCTTGAAATTTTTATTGAAGAATTAGATGAGATCTTTGTTGAGTTAGAACCATTATTAGTTCAATGGACGGAACAACCACATCAGCAAGATGTGCTCACCGATATTCGTCGCCATTTCCATACGCTTAAAGGGTCTGGAAGAATGGTGGGGGCGAAGTCGTCTGGAGAGTTGGCGTGGACGGTTGAAGATACTTTAAATCGTGTGATTGCGGGTACGATTAGCTTAAATACCGATATCCAACGCTATATACAAGCAGTTTTCAATCTCTACCGTTTTAAACTGATTCATGATTTTAAAGCAGTTCAAAGTCATCTGATCGACTTCAGACCACTGGTTTTATTGGGACAACAATTACAACAACAGCAAAGTCCTGAGCCAGCATTGGCCGAGTTATTTAAGCTTGCTACTGATCTGACGCATGATGATGTCGTGACAGGTCTTGAATGGGCAGATGTCGAAGCAGTTGAAGAAACTGTTCCTGAAACTATCGCAGTCGAATCTCTTTCGGCTGAGACAACAGTTCATACCGATGATGAGGTTCTTGCGAAGGAAACTTTGGCCATCTTCTTGGAAGAAGCAGAAGAGCATCTCGCCACGATTGATCAATTCTTGGTGAATGATCGTCCAAGTAATGATCACTATAATACGCTGATTCGAGCATTACATACCTTACGTGGTAGCTCTGCCATGGCGCAGGTTGATCATGTGTTTGAGGCTAGCTCAAAAGTTGAGAACCTGTTTAAAACATTATTACAAGAAGAGTTGGATTCAAGCTCAGATGAAACGGCTCTGTTGACACATTATGCTCAATTTGTACGTGATTATTTACACACTTTGAAACAGCAAGCTCCACAGCAGAAATTTGATGAAATCTACCAGACCTTCAATGTTGCTTGGGATAGCTACGATTTCCAACTTGAAGAAAAGAATGGGAACACCGTTCGACCACAAGGTTTAGTCTCTGAGTTACTTGAACTCAATATTAATGATCTCTTAGACGTTGAGTTTGATTTTGAAAAACGTGCACGTCATGAGTTCCCGAAATATATTCAGTTACTCAGCCAGCAAGCTGAAACCTTGTTACAGCATACGCATCACCATGCAACCATTGGCATGTATCAATACACCAGTCAGTTGCGTTCTAGCTATCAAGATATTCTCTTTAAACCAAGTCTGCTTAATCTTGATTATGCATTTGAGCTTTATCATCAAGTCCATCAACAGTTTATCCAACTGTTTGATACTTTGGCTGCAGGACAGCGTGTTACCTTAAGCAAAGCGCATGAGCTTGTTTTAAATGAATTAAGTTCCTTCACTCAACAAAATGTTGAGTCTCTAGAAACACCTGTTGTTGAGGTGACTGAGGCAGTTGAAGAGATAAATACAGTTGAACTCCAACAGGCAACTACGCCTGTTATTGCCAGCACTGATTTAGCCGCTCAATTTGCTTTAGATAAGCAGCAGTTACAGTCAGATGAAGCGAATCGAGATTTTGACCCTGACGTATTGGATATCTTCCTTGAAGAAGCCGACGAATTACTGGGTGGGATTGATACTGACCTGAATACATGGGCTGCGGATCATCAAAACGTCAATGCCCTAAAGAATCTGATGCGCTATTTGCACACCTTAAAAGGTGGTTCAAATATGATTCAAGCGCGTCATATTGGTTTGATTGCGCATGAGTTGGAAACCATCTACGAGAAGTTGATCAACCAACAGATTCAAGCAACGCCACAGTTGATTACTGCGATTCGTTCAGTGCAAGATGATATTGCTGATCGTATTCAAACCATTCGTGATCAGCAGGTAGATTATCCATCGACACACACTTTGATTGTGTTAGCCGATTTGTCCAAAACAGCTGCTGTGGCAGATCCCGTTGAAACTGAATCGGTACCAGCAACACTACAAGATCCATTAGCTGTAATTGAAGATGTTACTGAGTCATCAGATGCAATTATAACGGTTGCGCCAGTCCAAACTGAGTCTATGTCAGCAACGATTGATGTCACCACATTCGCTGCTCAGTTGGCTCTGGATAAGCAACAGTTACAATCAACTGATGCAAACCGTGACTTTGATCCTGACTTGTTGGATATCTTCCTTGAAGAAGCAGATGAGTTGATGGGGGGGATTGATGCTGATCTAATTACATGGACTGCCGATCACCAAAATATTAATGCTTTAAAGAACTTGATGCGTTATTTGCACACCTTAAAAGGTGGTTCAAATATGATTCAAGCACGTCATATTGGTTTGATTGCGCATGAGTTGGAAACGATTTATGAAAAACTGATCAACCAACAGATTCAGGCAACACCACAACTGATTGCGATCATTCGTTTAGTCCAAGATGACATTGCAGATCGTATTCAAACCATTCGCGATCAGCAAACAGATTATCCATCGACCCATGTGGTGCAGTTACTGCAACAGGCAGATCAAACAGTTGCTCCTGCAACGCTTGATCCAGTTGTCGAGGCTATACCTGTAACCGAAGTAAATGAAACTGAGCATGTTGATGCTCCGGCAGATGTACTTGAATTTGTCGAAGCTGAAATTGACGTGCAGCCGATAGTACTTGAAGAGCAAGTTGGTATTGTTGAAGTCGAAGAAGAAGTATTTGAAGATACTTCAGCAGCTCAAACTGTTGAGACAGAGACCGTGTCGGCTGATGACGATGTTCGCTCTTTGGTTGAACAAACGTTCCTTGAAGAAGCAGAAGAATTAATAGAGCAGGCACAAGGCTTATTAAAACAATGGTTTGATCAACGCAGTAACCGTAGTTTACTGTTGCAGTTACAGCGTAATGCCCACAGTCTTAAAGGTGGTGCACGTATGGCAGAAATGGATGCGATTGCCATTATTGCCTACCACTTAGAAAATGCATTTGAGCAATTTGGTGTGCATCATTTCAACTCGAATGTGTATGACAATCTACTCAACACTGCATTTGCATGGCTTGAGGATGCGATCTCTAAACGCCAATATGCAAACTTTGATGGCTTAAAACAAAGCTTGGAGAAGATGGAATTTGTCGATGTTTCGGCACAACTTCCACAGAAACTCTCTGCCAAAGACATCTTTACGCCTGAATATACGATGGAGTTTGTTCAAGGGGATGGCACTGAGCCGCCGTCAATGCTAGGTGAATGGGAAACCGCTGAACGCATTGAACAGAATAATGAAATGATCCGTGTTTCTGCTGACGTCATCGAGAAGATGATTGATTTGTCAGGGGAGAATGCGATCAACCGTTCACGTATCGAGATGGACTTAGGTCAATTGGGCGGTACCTTGACGGAAATGGAACTGGCAATCAAACGTTTGGCGGATCAGTTACGCCGAATGGAAGGTGAGTTAGAAAGTCAGATTATTGCACGACATGGTGGTGAAAACTCGCGTTATGCCGACTTTGACCCACTGGAAATGGACCAATACTCTTCGCTGAACCAATTGTCTAAATCATTGGCAGAATCTGCATCGGATTTGGTTGATTTCAAAACTACGCTGTCTGAAAAGATTCGTGATACCGAAGGTTTGCTGTTACAACAGTCACGTATTCAAGCAGAAATCCAAGAAAGCTTGATGCGTACTCGCTTGGTACCATTCTCTCGTTTATTGCCGCGTTTGCAACGTATTGTGCGTCAAACAGCATCGACTTTAAACCGCCCAACAGAACTGGTGGTGAATAATACCGAAGGTGAATTAGACCGCAGTATTCTTGAGCGTTTGGTTGCGCCGTTTGAACATATGTTACGTAACGCGATTGACCACGGGATTGAAGACCGCGAACAACGTCTACAGGCACAAAAGCCAGAGACTGGACATATTGTGTTGAACATTGGTCGTCAAGGCACAGATGTAGTGGTGACCTTTAGTGACGATGGTAAAGGGATTGATGTTAACCGCATTAAAGAAAAAGCATTACAGACTGGTTTAATGACCAAAGACCAAAAGCTTGATCAGGAAGAAATTCTACAATTTATCTTCCATCCAGGCTTTAGTACCGCAGCTCAAGTCACTCAAATTTCTGGACGTGGTGTAGGGCTCGACGTTGTACAAAGTGATATTAAAGCCTTAGGTGGTCACGTCAGTGTCGATTCAAGCTTAGGTCAGGGCACCACCTTTACCATTCGCGTACCGACGACGGTGGCGGTGAGCGATGCCTTGATGGTAAAAGCAGGCGATCAACAGTTCGCGTTCCCATTGGCACAGATCGATCGTATTGTACGTATCTCACCAATGGCCTTAGAACAGTACTTTGAAAGTCAGGATGATTACTTCAGCATTGATCAAGAGCGTTATCGTTTACGTTACTTGTCTGAGTTTGTTGCTGGGCAGCCAATTCCACGATTGAGTGGTGTGGTCCATTCCTTACCAGTGCTGTTAATTAAAGGTGCGCAAGGTCAAACCACGGCATTACTGGTTGATCAGTTGATTGGCTCGCGTGGACAGATTGTGGTCAAACCAGTGGGACAACAGTTCTCCAGTATTGGTGTGATTGCAGGTGCAACGATTCTCGGTGATGGTCAAGTCTGTTTGATCTTGGACGGTCAAAACATTGCGCGACAAGCACAGTCAACTGCACGTAGTAAACAGGCGGATGAGACCTATACCAAGCAGCGTTATGACGAACGTCGCTTGATTATGATTGTCGATGACTCGGTGACGGTACGTAAGGTGACTTCACGTCTATTAGAGCGTCAAGGCTATGATGTTGTAACCGCGAAAGATGGTGTCGATGCAATTGAACAGCTTGAGACGGTTAAGCCAGATCTGATGTTATTGGATATCGAGATGCCACGTATGGATGGTTTCGAGGTTTCGAATCTGGTACGACATCATGAAATTCACCGTGACTTGCCAATTATCATGATTACATCACGTACCGGTGAGAAGCATCGTGAACGTGCATTATCGCTCGGTGTAAACCAGTATATGGGTAAACCATTCCAAGAAGAGGCGCTCTTGGAAAATATTGAAAGCTTACTTGCAGTGCGCTAAGAGGTGAAAAATAATGGCTAAGAAAAGCGCAAACTCAGCACTGGGACAGATTGACCAGCAAGAGTTACAACATTTAATTACGGTCTCAACCGGATTTATTGATGCATATATTATTCAATGTCATCAAAAAGTACCGATGCTATTACCACAAAATATTGTGTTATCAGCAATGGATACCCAAACCAATGTTGATCATATCGAATGGCATGATTTAAAACTTCCAGTCTATGCTGTGAATGATCCGAAGCAGAAACAAGGCGTTGCATTGGTGATTGAAGGGGATGACGTTTCTGAACGATTTGCTTTGGTCTGCGATGAAATGCCTGAATCGATTCGTGTGCGTATTTCAGAGATTGTAGATGAAGAGCGCGAAACCGATGACGACAAAGTCTTTAAATATGTAAAAATGGGAGAGCATGAATTCTATGTTCCCCATTTGCAAAATATACAAACCCAGCTCGGGTTGTAATAAAAAAAGGAACTCATTTGAGTTCCTTTTTTTATTGATCTCTTTTATTTTTAAGCAAGTAACTCGATTAAAATCTGTTCATAGATTTCAGCCAATGGTTCAAGCTCAGCCACATTGACATGTTCATTAATCTGATGGATGGTGGCATTCAACACACCGAGTTCAAGTACTTGTGCACCTGTAGGGGCAATAAAGCGACCATCTGAAGTTCCGCCACTGGTTGAAAGTACCGTATCAATGCCTGTAACATTTTTAATCGCTGTTTTTGCAGCATTCACCAACTCACCAACAGGTGTAAGGAAAGGCAAACCCGATAAAGTCCACTGAATATCATAATTCAATTGATGTTTATCTAAGGTCTCAAGTACACGTTGTTTTAAGATATCCGCAGTCACTTCGGTTGAATAACGGAAGTTAAAGGTCACTTTTAATGTCCCTGGAATGACGTTGGTTGCGCCAGTGCCTGCTTGGATATTTGAAATCTGGAATGAGGTTGCAGGAAAGTATTCATTGCCGTTGTCCCAAACTGTTTCGCACAATTCATTGATGGCTTTAGACGCAGAATGAATTGGGTTCTCAGCGAGATGTGGATAGGCAACATGACCTTGCTTGCCATGAACAGTCAGTACAGCATTTAGAGAGCCACGACGGCCATTCTTGACGATATCGCCCAGTTGATTTGTGCTTGATGGTTCGCCAACTAAGCACCACGTCATTTTTTCATTACGGGCTTCTAATGTTTCAACGACTTTAACTGTACCGTTAATTGATGGACCTTCTTCATCTGAAGTAATCAGGAAGGCAATAGAACCTTTATGATTTGGATGTTTTGCAACAAAACGCTCAGAAGCAACCACCATCGCCGCCAATGCCGTTTTCATATCAGCAGAACCACGCCCATATAACTTACCATCACGAATACTTGGTAAAAATGGATCTGAATTCCATGCGTCTAAATGGCCAGTTGGTACAACATCGGTATGTCCTGCAAAGCAGAATACTGGATTTTCAGTACCGCGGCGTGCCCATAAATTATCAACATCTTCAAAACGCATGTTTTCGATATTAAAGCCAATCTTCGATAAGCGTTCAGCCATGATGTTTTGGCAATCATGGTCAACAGGTGTGACAGAAGGTTGGCGAAGGAGTTGTAAACTAAGTTCAAGCGTATCGGAATGGTTCATGCGAGATGTAGCTAAATCTGGTGAAATGTGAACCGATATAATAGGGGAATATGCAGCAGAAAGGTATGGGAAAATAAACCTTATCTAGGTTTAGATAAGGTTTTGGTAAGTTGCTTTCAGGGATTACATTTTATCTTGTGTTTTCTCCGCAGTTTGTGTGACTTTATCACCTGCCTTAGACACATCTTTACCAATACCTTTAAATGTATTACAGCCAGTTAAAACAAAAGCAGTCATGATTGAAGCAACTAAAATTTTTTTCATCATCGTCTCCATTTCAATTTAATTATGATGTACTTAAGAGGCTAAAAAAGTTAACAGAAAATGACCATGTGGGTTTGATGGTAGATATGTTATAAAATGTTAATTTGTAGAATAATAATTCACTTTATTTGATAAATAAAAGTGAAGATTGGCGAAACATATAATAAGAAGGCGTTGGCTGATCCTGATAATACAAACCATTGCTCCACCAGACTGCAGTTTGTGATGAAGGCTCTAAATCAGGGCAGAGCCATTCATGTCGTTGTAGGCGGTAATAAGGCGTTTGTGGGATCTGGGTTCCCCAATGCCCTAAACGTCGTGATGCATTGATCCAAGACGGTAGATTTAAGTTATTTTGCTCTTGGGGTAGATAGAGTTGGCCTTTCATCACTGCAAACTTTCGTTGAATTTGATACTGATTGGCTTCTGAAAACTGAAATTGACGTTCAGTAAAATGTTTTAACTTTCGCTGCAAGGTATCTTCTCGGTTTAGGCCATACCATTGCGCTAAATCTAATTCATTTTCACCCAGGTAATATTTTAGTGCTACTTCCCAATGTTCAATTTCATTTGTTTGTGTATTGAGTACAACAAAATCGAGTTCACCTAAGGTGACTGCACCTGCAATTTTTTGAATACTATGTTCCAACAGTTGGTAGGGATGATAGTCATCATCCAATAACCAGAACCAGAGTAAATTCTCAAAACGCAAACCGAGACGGGTACTTTTGAGTTGTGCTAGAAAATCAATCAGTGGCTGAGGCTGTTGATCCAGTTGCTTTAATCGCTGTTCATAGTTTTGATAATGAGTGTGCCAAATCGAATCGTGATGAAGCTCAAAATGATGTTTTACATGAAGCTCATTGGGAGTCTGAGCCAATATACTCGGGCTGGCGATACAAAATGCTAAATGACGTACGATTGGGTTATTAAACTGTAACCACGGTTCAAAATAACTGGAAGTGGTAATCAGGTTAGGCATGAATTAACTCAATCATTGAAATAATAAGTGAAGTTTAAGAAAGAACGATAAAAACACTTTATACTAGCACGGTTGTAAATCGGTGTTGGTTAATTGCTCAATGAAAACATTATTCTGGCGTAGTTTAGTCGTGATTTTTATTACGTTAGGAATTATAGGGGCGATTCTACCGGGGATGCCAACCACTGTCTTTCTGATTTTAGCAGCGTGGGCTGCTTCAAAAGGCTGGCCTGAAATGGATGCATGGTTATTGAATCATCCGAAGTATGGACCAACCTTACGCAACTGGCGTGAGCATGGCACAGTTCCACGCAAGGCGAAATGGATCGCCAGTATCATGATGCTGATCAGTGGTATTTTGATGCTCTTTACCAATGCGCCATTTTGGGTAAAAGTCTTTACCGATGTCACTATGTTTATCGTTGCAGTGTGGCTGTGGTTACGCCCCGAGCCTGAGCGAGGATAAGCAAAGCAACTCTTTGCCCGAAGCGCAAGACCTTGCGCCAAATATGGCTCATATGCTGTGAGTGGCGAGGATAAATAAACTTAAAGCACTGCTTTTAGCTTATCTCAAAGATAAATCATGCTGTTTTGTTTTTTATATTTAAAACCAACAGATAATTAAAACTACTGAAAAGTACAAGAAAAAGCCGATAGTCTATGTTGAAATAAAGATGTTCTATCAGTTATCGAGATAAAAATGAGCTACACCTTAGATCAGGCAGACATTGTCATTGACTTGGCACAACAGACCTTAAGTTTGCCAAAACATAATAAATTCTATGTGATCTCTTCTGGTAAGAACGGTATTGGTGAGCAAGAAAATAGTGGCAAGACGCCAAGAGGTTGGCATCAGGTTGCTCAAAAGATTGGTGGTGATGCACCTAAAAATGCCGTATTTATTGCTCGCCAGCCCACGGGCGAAGTGTATGACCAACAATTAGCACAACAATTTCCACAACGAGATTGGATATTGTCACGAATCTTATGGTTGGATGGCTTAGAGGAAGGCTTTAACCATGGGGAAGGGCACGATACCTTTAAGCGTTATATCTATATTCATGGTACTCCTGATACAGAACCGATGGGTATTCCAATGTCACATGGTTGCATTCGTATGAAGAATGATGAAATTCTTGAACTGTTTGAACTCGTTTCTGAGCAAGCAGTGGTTTATATTTCTGAACAAGCCTTAGAAAATAATGCGTGAAAATGCAAATAAGTGCTTAAATAAAATACGAAAATATCATTTTTTTGATGGAATGACTTATTTTTTAATCATTCGTACGGTTTTTTCGGAAAAGAGTGGCAAAAGCGTTTGACAGGCTGTAAAGATTCTCTATAATGCACCTCACAAACGATGAAGACGTTAAGGGCGCTTAGCTCAGTTGGTAGAGCGTCTGCCTTACAAGCAGAATGTCGGCGGTTCGATCCCGTCAGCGCCCACCAAGCCTTTACGTTAA